>NZ_JAGUUD010000006.1:0-178640 GCF_020177535.1 Paraburkholderia sp. XV
GCGTGCGCGGAGGGAAGGCAACCTTTACGTTCCACCGCGTGAGGAGCAGGTGTCTCACTATCCGTTTGATTCCCATGGCTACCACCTGCCCGAGGCTCCACCGCCGCCAAAGCCGCCGCCGCCGCCGCGAAACGTCGTGCGGCCGGACGCATTACCGGGGCCGCCACCAATGGCACGCCCCCCGACGAACGCCCCCAACCCGCTCCCCAACAGGGTAAAAACCAGGGCAATCGAACCGGCGACGATTGCGATGAGAACTGTCCCCGACAACAGCCATGCGACCACCGCAACAGCGCCACCCGTCGCGACTGAACCCACCAGGCGCCCGAGCACCGAACGAAGCACTCCACCCGCAACCAGCGTCAGGACGAAGAGTACGGGCAGATAGCCCCTGACGCTCCCGGCGTCCCCTCGCGTCTGCGTATCTGGCGCTGGCAATGGCTCGCCGCTGATGACATTCATCATGCTGCTGACGCCGGCCGACACGCCTCCATACAGATCGCCTCGCCTGAATCTCGGGACAATCACCTCATTAATGATGCGGCTGCTGGTCGCGTCGTTGAGAGCGCCTTCGAGGCCATAACCAACCTCGATGCGAAGCGTCCGGTCATCTTTTGCGACGATGAGGAGTGCGCCATCGTCGATGTTCTTGCGACCGAGTTTCCACTGCTCGACAACACGCATGGAATATTGCTCGATCGTTTCGGGCTGTGTCGTTGGCACGATAAGCACGGAAATCTGGCTTCCTTTCTTCGCTTCGAACGCCTGCAGTGTCTGCTCGAGCGAAGCCCGCTGTTCGGTCGTGAGCGTTGCTGTTTCGTCGGTGACCCGCGCAGTCAAAGCAGGGATTCCGACATCCGCACTTGCGACTGATGACCAGAATGGAATGAGCGCGAGTAGTACTGTCCGCGCTGCCTTCAGGATGTTCAATTGGTCGCCCCGCTCGCCGGCGCCGGGGCCGCTTCGAAATTAACCTGCGGAGGCCGGGAAACTGCGGCTTCGTTCGACACCGAGAAGTTGGGCTTCTCCTTAAACCCGAAGACACTCGCCGTCAGGTTGGACGGAAACGAGCGCACTGTCACGTTGTAGTCCTGCACTGCCTTGATGTAGCGGTTTCTCGCAACGGCGATCCGGTTCTCGGTTCCTTCGAGTTGCGCCTGCAGGTCGCGAAAATTTGCATCCGACTTCAATTGCGGATAGTTCTCGGACACGACCAGCAGCCTTGATAGCGAACTCGTCAACTGGGCTTGCGCCGCTTCAAATTTCGAAAATGCTTGCGGATCATTGATCAGCTCCGGACTGGCCTGCACCGACCCCACTCCCGCGCGGGCTTCCGTCACACGCGTCAGCACATCTTTTTCCTGGCTGGCGTAGCCCTTGACCGTATTCACGAGATTGGGAACGAGGTCGGCGCGACGCTGGTACTGATTCAGTACTTCCGACCAGCTCGCTTTCACCTGTTCGTCCTGCCTCTGAATAGCGTTGTAGCCGCAGCCGGAGATTCCCAGCACAGCGATTGCCATTAACCACGTCAACATTGCGCGCATTGGAGTGTTCCTGTTTTCCATCCGGTTCCTGGTTCTTCTTCTGCCCGTCTATCGTCGTTTCCGACCTTGCGCCGCAAGTCGCCACAGCGGCAGCAGCTTCAGGCTACGTCGAGGCAGACTGCTGTATTTGACGCAGGTCAAGCTCGCTACGAACTCGCACGGCACCAGCTGTCAGAGCCGGTTTCGCCGGTAACGGCTGGACCGTACGAGGGGGCATCGTGGCCGATATCGCTGCAGGAACCAACCTCTTCCCCGTGCCGCCGCTACCAGGACGCTTAAAATCTGAGCGACCAGCTTCAATCCATAACTGTTGATGAAAATCAAATGGCCCGCCTTATTCAGTCTCAAAATCGACCAGGATTCGAGACCACGGCAAGGCACAGGACTGTCTCACGCGTTTTTCAGTGACATACACAGGGTTGCATAACTGGCTTGCCTGTCGTCACTGCGTCAGTGTCAAGGATAAGGTCTCCAAGGTACAGGAACTGGACATGACTCCGACGGCAACCTTTCGCATCTCGCCTCGAGATTTCGAACTAGCCAATTCGATAGTTGACGTCATTCGGCGCGATCCCTCGTTATGCACGGAACCCGTATGTGTCGACGTGCGCGATGGAAATGTGACCTTGCGGGGTACGGTGTCGCGCTACGCGGCGATGATCGCCACGTGCGCTGCGGCCGAAGCCGTACCAGGCGTCTGCGGTGTGACATCAGACCTGACCGTTCAGATACCTGGGCCGTTGCGCCGTACCGACGACGAAATACGCGACGCCGCGCTCGCCGCCCTCAAGTGGAAAGCATGCCTGCCGCCGGGCTCGGTGAATGTGTGCGTGCGCGACGGAAGCGTCACGCTGCTGGGACAGGTTGACTGGTCGTACCAGAAGCGGTTAGCCGAACAGGTCCTCGAACCGCTCGATGGCCTGACTTCGATATGCAACAAGCTTTGTGTCAGTGACCGCCAGGTTGAGATGGAAGTCCTACGGAGAATCCGCACGGCGCTGCAGGTTGCCGCGCAGGCGCAAGCAGACGCAATCGAAGTCGAAGTGCGGGACGGAACCGTCTATTTGCGCGGGAGGCTGCCGTGCATCAGCGGGCGTGCTGTAGCGTGCTCTGCCGCACGAGGTCACCCGGAAGTGCGCAGGCTGTGCGATGAATTGCATGTGACGACGTGATCGTTGCGATTCGAAGCGATATCACGCCTGGGGTATCTCAACCGCGGCGTTCCCCTTTCTTGATCGATCTCAAATCATGCGGCAAATCGCGGCCCAGAATCGTCCTATCGATCTGCGCCAGGTGTGGTGCAGCTTCCGGCCAGACAGCCAAAGGACACTTCAAGGAGACAGACTATGGCGCAACACATGTGCGATCTCTGCGGCGCCCGGCCCGCGTCCGTGCGCGTCGCGGTTGTACAGAACGGACAACGCAGACAGCTGGACGTTTGCGACTATCACTACGCGCAACTCACACGCCATCAGCGTCAGGTGTCGCCGCTCGAGTCACTGTTCCGTGGCGGCCTGTTCGACGACTTCTTCGGCGATCGACCTTCGCCGCGGCAACCAGCCAGGGGTGCTCTGCCGGCCAGTTCCGCAGTCGAACGGGATGGCGTGAACCTGCAGCAACACTTCAGCGACCAGGCACGGGAAATCCTGCAGCGCGCTGCAGAACGCGCAGTGCAGTTCGGCAGGCATGAAGTGGACACGGAGCATCTCTTATACGAACTCGTCGACAGCGACGCCGTGCAACGCATTCTCAACGGCCTGAAGATTTCCGGCGCGGATCTCCAGGCGTACATCGACCAGCATGCGCTAAAGGAAGAAGCAGCGACGAGGCGAACCGATGGCGAGATCGCTGTCTCGCCGCGATTGAAGAGCGCGCTTGAGCGCGCGTTCATGGCGTCGCGCGAATTTGGGCACAGCTATGTCGGGCCGGAGCACATGCTGGCCGGACTCGCCGAAGTGACCGACAGCTTTGCTGGTGATCTACTGATGAAATACGGGCTCACGCCTCAGGTGCTGCGCCAGCAGGCGATCAAGTTTGCCGGTACGGACGAAGCCGGTCCCCAGCCCGCGAGCGACACGCCGCAGTTGGACAAATACAGCCGCGACATCACACGTCTCGCACGCGAAGGCAAGCTCGATCCGGTGATTGGTCGCTCGAAGGAAACCGAAACGCTGGCGGAAGTACTGGCGCGGCGCAAGAAGAATAACCCGGTGCTGATCGGCGAACCGGGTGTCGGCAAGACCGCGATCGTCGAGGGACTTGCGCAGCGAATGATCAGCGGCGATGTACCGGAGACGCTGCGTGAAAAACGGCTTGTCGAACTGAATGTGAACTCGCTGGTTGCGGGCTCGAAGTATCGCGGCGAGTTTGAAGAGCGCGTCAAGCAGGTGATGGACGAAATCGCCGCGCACAAAGACAGACTCGTATTGTTCGTGGATGAGGTGCATACGATCGTAGGTGCCGGACAAGCCGGTGGCGAAGGCGGTCTCGACATCGCCAATGTGTTCAAGCCTCCGATGGCGCGGGGCGAGCTGAATCTGATCGGCGCGACCACCCTCGCCGAGTACCAGAAATACATAGAGAAGGACGCCGCGCTCGAGCGTCGCTTCCAGCCAGTGCTGGTGAGCGAGCCAACCGTCGAGCAGACCATCAGCATCCTGAGGGGTCTGCGGGACCGCCTCGAGGCACATCACAAGGTCGCGATACTCGATGACGCCTTCGTTTCGGCAGCCGAGCTATCGGACCGCTACATCACGGGCCGCTTTCTCCCAGACAAGGCGGTCGATCTGATCGACCAGGCAGCCGCGCGCGTGCATCTGTCGTCGACCTCGCGCCCCGCCGAGATCCTCGAACTGGAGTCTGAAATCGCACAGATCCGGCGCGAACAGGATTACGCGGCATCGCGCAAGCAGTTTGAGCGCGCCAAAGAACTCGCCGAACAGCTTGCCACGAAGGAAACCCAGCTGGCAGACGCTACCGCGATCTGGAAGCGCCGCGTCAGTTCGAGCAGCGCCGAAGTCAGTACCACGCAGGTGGCCGAGATCGTCGCCAGGATGACGGGCATTCCCGTCGCCGACCTGACCCAGGAGGAAAAGGACAAGCTCCTGAAACTCGAAGCCCGGCTGCATGAGCGCGTCATCGGCCAGGAAGAGGCGATCACCGCGGTTAGCGATGCGGTTCGGCGCAGCCGCGCAGGCCTCCAGGCGGGTCACCGTCCGGTGGCGGTGTTCCTGTTCCTCGGTCCGACCGGCGTAGGCAAGACCGAGCTGGCAAAGGCACTCGCCGAGGTCATCTTCGGCGATGAAGACGCCATCGTGCGCGTCGACATGAGCGAATACATGGAGCGGCACGCGGTCGCGAGGTTGATCGGCGCGCCCCCGGGCTACATAGGTTACGAAGAAGGCGGCCAGTTGACCGAACGGGTGCGGCGCCGCCCGCACAGTGTGATCCTGCTCGACGAGGTCGAGAAAGCGCATCCGGACGTCTATAACGTCCTGCTACAGGTGTTTGATGACGGCCGCCTGACCGACGGCAAAGGTCGCGTGATCGACTTCGCCAATACGCTGATCATCGCGACCAGCAATCTGGCCTCCGATGTGATCATGGGCACCAGGCGCAGCGGGCCAGGCTTTTTGCCAGGTGATGGCAATGGCGCTAGCAAAAGGAGCAAAGGCCGCAGGAGCGACGCGGGCGACACGATGCGCGACGGCGTGATGACCGTGCTGCGTTCGCACTTCCGGCCTGAATTCCTGAACCGGATCGACGAGATCATCATCTTCGAATCGCTTACGGAAGCCCAGATTCGCTTGATCGTCCGGCTGCAGCTTGAACACGTCGCTCGTATGGCAAAGAGCCAGGATATCGACCTGGTGTTCGACGACAGTATCGTCGAGCAGCTGGTGCTCGAAGGCTATCGGCCCGAGTATGGCGCACGGGAACTGAAGCGACGCATCCGTCAGGTTATCGAGAATCCGCTGGCGAAAGAAATGCTCGACGGGCGCATTAAGGAAGGCAGCAGGATTTCCTGCCGCTTCGACGCAGAGCAGGACTCGGCAGCGTTCGAGCTCGTTGCGCAACCTGGCGGCAGGCACGAGAAGGCCAGGATCCCCGCCAGTTCCGAAGAATCCGGGGACAGCGAGGCCGGCAAGAAACGCAAGCCGCCAGTGCGTAAGCGCAGCCCGCGCACCGGCCCGCGCGATATGACGCCGTGATCCGACAGTGCATGGACAAGCCTGCGCTGCACGATGGTTGTGCGGCGCGGACTTGCCAGGCCGCTATTCGAGCTACACGGGAAGCGGCGTCCAGAACGCACCGGCGCTGCCGTGAAGCGGCGAGGCTGTCGACTACGAAGTCCACCTGTCGGTGTCGCCGCATTCAGGTCGTGTATCTACCAACCAGGTATCAACGCACCGACCTGTCTTGAAGGCAGGTGGGTCATCGTACCGTTCGAATTTTGGCGCACCCATCAATGACGGGGCGCGAGACCTCGACTCCCCTCCAGGCTCAGAGCATCCCTCTCCCGGTATCAGACAGTTCTGATATCGCTTCCAGATATCGGATGGCAAGTCCAGCCGTGGCCGATTGTTGCCGAATGCGCCATTACCAATACTAAAGGCACGTCATCAAGCTGAGTTTCAGTCCAGCTGTAGCCTGTGTTCTTGTGTGGACGGCATGGCCAGGCACCAGCAGGAACCAGCTCATTGCGCAGGAGCCAGCCATGAACCAACGTGATCATGTACAGGACGCAAACAACGCGTTCCAGCCCGACCTGCCGCGCGGGGTACATCTGGCCACGCGGCGTCCGGGTTATGTCCACCATGGCATTTATATCGGAGACGGAAAGGTTATCCACTACGCGGGCTTTTCCCGGCGCCTGTGCCGTGGCCCCGTTGAAATCGTCTCGATCGACCAGTTTGCGGCGGGTTTCGGTTTTGAGGTGATCTCCCATCCTTTTGCGAAATATGCGGGCCTTGCCGCCGTGCACCGTGCAGTGTCACGCCTCGGCGAACGCAACTATCGGCTTCTGACCAACAATTGCGAACACTTCTGTCTATGGTGTCTGTTCGGGCATGGCAAAAGCGAACAGGTCCGGGCATGCATCCGCAACCCGGCACACGGAGTGGTCGTGCTCGCGACGCTGGTCGTATTTGTGCTGGGCAGGCAATGGGAGGTTGCTGCGTCCGTCTCCCTCAACTGAATCGCGGGTCAGGAAAAAAAGCGGGCCCCGATCAACGTGCGCGCCTCATCAGCCGGTCACGAAAAGCAGTTGAAGATCGTCCGGCAAAATGGCCTCTCCGAAGCCGCGTCGCCAGTCGTTATCCAGCTTCAGGGCGCATTGACACCGATCAAGTCAATACAGTCCGCCGCAATGCAACATGTCGGCAAGAACTGACTCGCACCAATTTGTAAGGGAGCACGGTCGAGAATGAGCCTGTACGGTGAACTTGAGCGCGAGCTTGCACATATCAGAACAGCTATTGCACTGCTTGAACAGACACGCGGATATTTTTCCTCGCAGACGCCCGTTGGCGATCCGGCTTATTGGGCCGAAAGGTTAAGGACAGCCGTGAGCGGTTACGTAAGCGATCGCGCAATCGAAAAGCAGGCGGAAGAGCTTCTCGCCCGCCTGAACACGCTCAAAAACATGCGCCCCAAAGGTAGATGTTGCGGGCGAGGAAATCCGAATGCGTAGGAAATCCAGATTCTGCCGACCGATTTGAGCGTCAGGATTGTCGACCCGTCGTCCAATGGGTAGGGTTCGTTCAGTTGCCGGGCGAGCGCCGCGAACCTGTCTTTAGAGCGTCGATTTCGTCGAGCAGATCCAGGGCGAGCGCAATACCCGGCGCGTTGATCTGAAAATCGCGAGCCAGCCGAAAGGCAGTGCGCGCGCGACGCAGCGAAGCCCCACTAAAACGCCATTCCTGCGGTCCCGCTCCCTTCGGATCAAACACGCCTTCGGCAACCCAAAGGGTTATTTCCTCTGCCGATGCACCACTTGTCCGACTCAGTTCGACGAGAGTGAACTCAACGCCTTCATCGACGATCTGGCCCGCCAGCCAGGTTGGCTCGAATTCTTTCATAGTGAACTACCCATAAAGCCGCGCACGCGGGTCGAAGTTAAACGCCTGCCGCATGGCGTTGTAAGCAGCTTTGGCTGGCTCGCTGTCGGCTGGCGGCAATACGATGTTCAAGATCACGTACAGGTCACCGGGCGGATTCCCCGGAATTCCCTTGCCCTTCAGCCGCAAGCGTCTGCCGCCCGCCGAGCCCATTGGCACTGTCATTTCAACCAGTCCGTCGGGCGTCGGCACCGTGACATGTGCGCCAAGCGCCGCCTCCCAAGGTGCCACCGGCAAATCGAGCAAGACATCGCCTCCATCTACACGAAAGCGCGGATGCGCTTGAAACGCAATTTCCAGATAGAGATCCCCCGCCGGTCCGGCTCCCACTCCGGCTCCTCCCTGGCCCGCCAGTCTCAGGTGCTGGCCTGCTCGCATGCCCTTTGGAATGGAAACGTTCAGCGTACGCAACTGCAGCGAAACATGCCCTTGATCGTCGATGACAGGCAATTGCAGCGAAATCGTGCGCTGTGCTCCCCGATAGGTATCCTCGATATCGATCAACACTTTGGCATGGTGGTCCTGCCCCGTCGCCCGGGACGGCCCCTGCCGTGTCTGCGCCGCTCGGGTGCTGCCAAACATGGCTTCAAAAAAATCCTTGAGGTCGGCATGCGCGCCAGCTTCGTCACCCGCGCCACTGAACTCGAACCCTTCATCCCAATTCGGTGGAGGCTGGAAATCCTCGCCACTGTGCCATTGGGTTCCCAGTCGATCGTATGCTGCACGCTTCTCCGGATCCTTGAGCACCTCATAGGCCTCGCCCAATTCCTTGAAGCGTTCCTCCGCGTCGCTGTGCCCGCTGACGTCCGGATGATATTTGCGCGCGAGCTTGCGGTATGCGCGCTTGATCTCTTCCTGAGTCACGGTACGCTCCACACCCAGGATCGCGTAATAGTCCTTGTATTTCATTTCGGGGCACACCCATAAGGGATGGAGATGGCAGCACGCCTGATCCGCGCCAGTCATTTGCGATGCGTTAACTGTACCGCAGCACGAGCAGAACTGGCGCCCTGGACAAGGCGATTGCTTTGCATCATGCCTGCCGCGCAGGAGCGCTCACCCGGCAATATTGCTGCAGTTTTCCCGTGGGCGCATTCAAGCCGCTTCACCGGGGCGTCCACCGCGCGGGAATGTGCCACCGCGCCGATATCGACGTAGTAAAGGGGTTTTCCACGAAGGCAATCAGTCTGGTAATAAGCGCGGCGTTGTCCGGCATGCCCGAGAGTAAGTGCATCTCAGGATCGGCTCCCGTTGACTTCGGTCAATGACGGTTGCATGTGTGCTCGTAATCTGGCTCAAACAACTACACAACCAGCCAGGCGATTTCGTAGGAGACACGCCATGACACGTCACTTTTCGATTTCCTGGATTCTGGCCGCACTGTTGCCGTGCGCGGCGTTTCCAGTTCATGGCGAGGATTTAGCGAGAATCGCGACTCACTCCCATCGCTATGGCGGGCAGATCAGGGTATCCGCCTACGACGACCCGCTCTTGAAAGGCGTGACCTGCTACGTTTCCAGATCTCATGATGAAAATGGTTTTGGCGGTAGCGCTGCGCCTACGCCTGACGTTGAAGTTTCCTGTCACCAGGTGGGCAAGCTGGAGACGCCTAACAAGATCCCTCACCAAGCCCAGGTTTTCGACGCTACGGTCGACCCGATTTTTGGTCTCCTGCATATATTCCGGATTCTGGACCCGAACCGACTGACGGTCCTGTATTTCAGTTACACGGAAAACGAATTGGCGGGGGATCTGCCGGGTCACGTCGACGTGATCCGGTTACCAGTACGTAGAAGACCGACCGAAGAATAAAGACGCAGGAATTCACGGCACCAATCCATCGGCATCGGCCGGGGCCATACGGCTCCACTCGACGAGTCGCACGGTCGGACTTCGTCCGCCTTCGAGCAATCGGAAAAAGAACTAGATGATCCAGGCAGGCGTGGTTCAACTCGCGTTCACGAGCGCCGCGTGCGCATTACGCTAAGTGCCCCGCGTCGTTAGCCCCTAGAGCGAGGTGCACGCGTTGAACTCTGAAAGCAGACACGTCGAGGTATAGGCGTCGGCGAATATTTCCGACTCGGTCTCCGCGTGTGTCATGAAATCAAGTTTGTTCAGGTGGATCACGACAGCAAACAGCACGATCGCAATGAAGACATGCGTGACAAATGCGGCCTTCTCAAGCATTTTGATGTCGACTCTAATCTGCATAAACTCACTCCGCGTGTGAAGTGTGAATCGCGGCGTAACGATGCTGGATCACGGCTTTGATCGCGGCACGTCCTTCGCGGCCTGGGTCTCAGCATAGTGATGAAACCGTCGACACAACTGATCTGGATCAACGCAAAATCGGGCGGCATCGCGCCCGACCCGGACTGGGGCCAACTCCCAAATCAAATCCTGTTGCTTGATCTGAATCAACCGCTCCCCTCCGCCACAAATCACACTGGTGGGGATGCCCGAAATCGCCCCCGCTCCGCACAGATAAAAGACAATCAAACCGTACGGCATGATCAATTGCCCCACGCGGCATGGATTGGGACGCGCGCCTGGCTGTTCTTTCCATACATCCACGTGAGGAGATTATGTCCACGACCCATGCGAGCACATACCGGCCTGACCCCGCAGATCTGCCGCTTCTGAGGGGCACGGCTATCGACGGCATGCCCGCCTATGAAGCGCTCGTCAACGAAGCGCAAACCGACCGCCTCGGATTCTGGGCACGGCTCGCACGCGAGCACCTGACCTGGCGGCGTCCCTTTACCCGGGTGCTGGATGAATCGAATGCGCCGTTTTTCAAATGGTTCGACGACGGCGTGCTGAACGCGTCGTACAACTGTCTGGATCGTCATCTGGACAACGGCAATGCGAACAAGACTGCAATTATTTTCGAAGCAGACGACGGTACCGTTACGACAATCACGTATCTGGAATTGCATGCACGTGTCTGCAGGTTCGCCAACGGTTTGCGCGAGCGCGGAATCGGTCTGGGCGACCGGGTGATGATCTATCTTCCGATGTCCATTGAAGGTGTCGTCGCGATGCAGGCCTGCGCCCGTATCGGCGCGCCACATTCGGTCGTATTCGGCGGCTTCTCGGCAAAATCGCTGCACGAGAGGATGGTCGATGTGGGCGCGGTTGCCGTCATTACAGCCGATGAACAGATGCGCGGTGGTAAAAGCCTGCCATTGAAGTCAATTGTTGACGAAGCGCTCGCTATGGGCGGCACAGACGACGTCCATACCGTAGTCGTATATCGCCGTACAGGCGGGTCCATCTTATGGGACGAGACACGCGACTGCTGGCTTCACGAGATCGAAGAGGCGCATCCGGACACCTGCGAACCCGAATGGGTGGGGGCCGAGCATCCCCTGTTCGTGCTGTATACGTCCGGCTCGACGGGCACACCTAAGGGTGTGCAGCACAGTACGGCGGGCTACCTGTTGTGGACGTCGGTGACGATGAACTGGACATTTGATATCCAGCCGCACGACGTGTTCTGGTGCACAGCGGATATCGGCTGGATAACGGGCCATAGTTACATCTGCTACGGCCCGACAGCCGTCGGCGCGACGCAGGTTATCTTCGAGGGCGTACCAACATGGCCGAATGCCGGACGCTTCTGGGACATGATCGCGCGACATAAGGTCAGCATCTTCTACACAGCGCCAACTGCTATCCGCTCGCTGATCAAGGCATCGGAATCGGATGGAAGCGTGCATCCCCGGAGCTTCGACCTGTCCTCGCTGCGCCTGCTCGGCACAGTCGGCGAGCCGATCAATCCGAGCGCATGGCAATGGTACGCGCAAGAAGTAGGCGGCGGACGGTGCCCTGTGCTCGATACGTTCTGGCAAACCGAAACGGGTGGTCACATGATCGCGCCGTTGCCTGGTGTAACGCGGCTGGTGCCGGGTTCGTGTACGTTGCCGCTGCCGGGTATCGACGCTGCCATCGTCGACGAAACGGGCGTCGAACTACCCAATGGACAAGGCGGACTGCTCGTCATCAAGCAGCCGTGGCCGTCGATGCTGCGTACCATATGGGGCAATCCGGAGCGGTTTCGCCACGGCTACTATCCACCGGAACTGGGCGGCAACCTTTATCTGGCCGGTGACGGCGCGATCCGCGACCCCGAGACAGGCTATTTCACCATCACCGGTCGAATCGACGACGTGCTGAACGTCTCCGGCCACCGCATGGGTACGATGGAAATCGAATCAGCGCTGACTGCGAACCCGCTTGTTGCCGAAGCAGCTGTCGTCGGCCGGCCGGACGAGACAAGTGGTGAAGCTATTGTCGCGTTTGTCGTGCTGAAAGGCCCACGTCCCGCTGACGGCGACGCAAAGCAGATTGCAGATCAACTTCGCGCGTGGGTCGGTAAAGAGATCGGCGCGATTGCCAAGCCCAAGGAGATCCGCTTCGGCGACAGCATGCCAAAGACGCGTTCCGGGAAGGTAGTCCGTCGGCTGTTGCGCTCCGTTGCAAAAGGCGAAGCGATTTCGCAGGACGTGTCTACCGTGGAGAATCCGGCCGTGTTGCATCAGTTCAGTCAACACACGTAAGCACGCGCTATCCACGGATGCCGACCGCCCGGTCCGCCTCGACCGGACGGTCATTCGTACGTCTCCATCTGCACACACACAGACGATCGACCTGCGATCGTGGCAGCCTGACTCAATAGCCCCGCCAACCTGTCCGCAAAGACGGCATCGTCATAGAAATCCCGCCCTGTGCGTGTGTGGAATCTCTCTTGCGCTCATCCCCATTCAAGCTCAGCACTTTTCGTCGCCAATAAATCGCCTCCTGAATCCTCGTTCCCGCTGGATAAAAAAAAGCCCCTCCAGCAAAGGAGGGGACAACTTGCCGCACGGGGGCTTTCTTGCGGGAAGGATGCACACCCAGAGTCAACCCGTCGCCAGTTGCAAGCTTGATTCCTGAGCAGCGTTACCAGTCGCAAGCTCTGGTTTAGTGACTCGCGCCTTCCACCGCTCCGATGCCAGTCTCCGAGCGTACCGACTGCGCCTCAAATCCGGCCTGATCAATGCGGCCGCGAGCGGACTTGTCCGTCACCGAGAAAAGCCAGATGCCGAAGAAACCCATCGCCATCGAAAAGAGCGCCGGCGACGCGTAAGGAAAAGGCGCGTTCGAGAAATGGAACACGTCAACCCAAACTGCTTTCGAGAGAACCGTCAGCAACACGGCCGATATCAGCCCGAGAAAGCCGCCGATGGTTGCACCGCGCGTCGTGCAGCCGCGCCAGAGCACGGACATGAACAACACCGGGAAGTTGGCCGACGCGGCAACAGCGAAAGCCAGCGAAACCATGAAAGCGATATTCTGCTTCTCGAACACGATTCCGAGCACGACAGCTACGATACCCAGCACGACCGTCGTGACGCGCGAAACGAACAGCTCGTTCACACTCGGTGCCTTACCATGCTTGAAGACGGTCGCATACAGATCGTGCGACACAGCTGATGCGCCGGCGAGTGTGAGACCCGCGACGACTGCAAGAATCGTCGCAAACGCAACAGCGGAAATGAAGCCGAGAAACACGTTCCCGCCTACAGCACTCGCAAGATGCACAGCAGCCATGTTTGTCCCGCCCAGCAGCTTGCCCGCAGCATCCTTGAAGACAGGATTCGTGCTCACCAGCACGATCGCGCCGAAGCCAATGATGAAGGTCAGAATGTAGAAGTAACCGATCCATGTCGTCGCCCAGAACACGGACTTGCGCGCTTCCTTCGCATTCGGCACGGTAAAAAAGCGCATCAGGATATGCGGCAGCCCCGCTGTGCCGAACATCAGCGCGATTCCGAACGAGATCGCCGATATCGGATCCTTGATGAAATTGCCGGGGCCCATGATAGATGCCTTCTTCTCGTGCACCTCGACGGCCTTCGCAAACAGCGCTTCGGGGCTGAAATGAAACTGCCACAGCACCATGAACGCCATGAACGAAGCACCGGCAAGGAGCAGGCATGCCTTGATGATTTGCACCCAGGTGGTTGCCGTCATGCCTCCGAACAACACGTACACCATCATGAGCGCGCCCACGATCACCACGGCGATCCAGTACTCGAGACCAAACAGCAATTTGATCAACTGCCCTGCACCCACCATCTGCGCGATCAGATAGAACGCCACGACAACCAGCGTGCCCGAAGCGGCGAACGCGCGGATCGGGGCCTGCTTGAAGCGATATGCCGCAACATCGGCGAACGTAAATCTGCCGAGATTGCGGAGCCTTTCAGCCATCAGGAATGTGATGATCGGCCAGCCCACCAGAAAGCCGATCGAATAGATGAGACCGTCATAGCCGTTTGCATAGACGGCCGCCGAGATGCCCAGGAACGACGCAGCCGACATGAAGTCACCGGCAATCGCAAGTCCGTTCTGAAAGCCGGTGATGCCGCCACCTGCTGTGTAAAACTCCGCAGCGGAGCGCGTTCGTCTCGCCGCCCACTTGGTAATGAAGAGTGTCGCGACCACGAATACGACGAACATCGTGATTGCGGTCCAGTTGGTAGCCTGTTTGACCGTCTGCCCCATGTCTGCGCCAGCAGCGAAACAGCGCAATGAGACGACAGACAGCGCCGCGAGCGCGAGAAGACGTCGTGCGTTCATGCTGCCTCCCGCTTGATCTGCTCGGTAAGCTGATCGTATGTGCTGTTGGCGCGACGTACGTAGAACCCCGTGACGACCACCGTGAACACGATGACGAATAGACCAACCGGCATCCCCCATGTCATCACACCTGCGCCCATCTTTGCAGCAAGAAACTGCTTGTCGAATGCAATCAACAGAACATAGCCGTAATAGACGACGAGTACGAGGGCGGTCAGCGTCCACCCAAGCCTCGAGCGCTTTCGCACCAGTTCGCGGTATGCCGCGCTCGATTTGATTTTTTCTGCGAGTTTCAGATCCATCTTCGTCTCCTGCATGGAAAGCTTCCGCTGACTGACAAGCACCCTCTTCCGGCCGTAGTCGTGACGAGGGGCATCTATTGGCACCTCGGGTCCCGCTAGGGATGTGGTGCAATGCATTCGCGCATGCGGTTCGATGCGTCGTTGTTCTGATGCGCTCGGTGTTACGTTAAACGCACCCGCTTACCCGCTTCTTACGGCGTATGACTTCTCGCGCCGGGGTTTACACGAAGATTCGCGCTTCCCTGCGGGCATCGACGCTGTCTGACTACGCTGTGCCGGCCCTCTCGCGCCGATGTGACGTTGATAATTAGACGGCAATGCAGCGTCGCGATTGACGTAAGTCAACCGGATCCCGATACGTCGACCTCAAGCTCTGACCGTACCGGTCACGAGTGCGCAAACGGTGAACGTGATCTTTTCCAATCGAAATCGGTCGATGCTCATTCATCGATAACGTGCCCCGATGCAAACAGCCGGCAAACACAGCACCCGAGATATCCCATCGTTTTTGGCGCGCTTGCGGCGTTCGTCGCGTGGCGTGGCCCACCAGACACATGCAGGCGCGGACGCACTAGCCGAGCTAGCGCGTGTTTCTCCAGACGACGCTCTGGAACGAGTGCACAGCCTGAGGGCCGGTCTCGAAGACGAGGAAGCCGACCGTCGCTTTCGCATCTCAGGCCCCAATCGCGTATTTCATGAAGTACACCACACATTCATCGACGAACTCGCGGCACGGACGCTCAATCCGCTGAATCTGCTGCTTCTCGTTCTTGCAATCGCGTCTTACGCGCTCGGCGATCCGCGGGCCGCGATCATGATCGGCGTAATGGTCGTTCTCAGCACGTCACTCAGTTTCATCCAGGAACATCGGTCGAATCGGGCCGCTGACGCACTCCGAAAAATGGTGCGAACGACTGCAACGGTAATGCGGCAAACGAAAGGACCCGGCTCGACGCAAATCGAAATACCCATCGAGCAGATTGTGACGGGCGACGTCGTATTGCTGTCAGCGGGGGACATGGTCCCCGCCGATCTGCGACTGATCTCCGCGCGCGATCTTTTCGTTAACCAGTCGGCCTTGACAGGAGAGTCGATGCCGCTTGAAAAGTCTGCACAGCCTTGCCAGACACCCGTGGAATCCGAGTTCGAGTTGTCGAACATCTGTTTCATGGGCACTGCGATCATCAGTGGCGTGGGTTGCGGCGTGGTCGTATCGACTGGCAAGACAACGATATTCGGACGCATTGCCGACGTAGTGGCGGAGCAGCGCGTGCAAACCAGCTTCGACAAAGGTGTCACGCGGTTCACGTGGCTGATGATCCGCTTCATTCTGGTCATGGCTCCCCTCGTTCTCGTCATCAATGGTGTGACGAAAGGAAACTGGTTCGACGCGCTGCTTTTCGCCGTCGCCGTCGCCGTGGGACTCACGCCGGAAATGCTGCCGATGATCGTGACAGTCAATCTCGCCAAAGGCGCAATGGACATGTCCCGCAAGAAGGTAATCGTGAAGCGCCTGAACGCGATTCAGAATTTCGGCGCGCTGGACGTGTTATGCACCGATAAGACGGGAACGCTCACTCAGGACAAGATCATCCTCAAACGTCATCTCGACATTCACGGCAACGAATCGGATCGCGTACTCGAATATGCCTACCTCAATAGCGCACATCAATCGGGCCTAAAAAATCTGCTCGACGTGGCCGTGCTGAAGCACGTCGAACTTCATGAGCAACTCAAGGCTCACGAGAACTACATCAAGATCGACGAGATGCCTTTCGATTTCGAGCGCAGGCGAATGTCGGTCGTCCTCGCGCGGGACGATGGCGCTCATATCGTGATATCGAAGGGCGCGGTCGAAGAGATGTTCTCTGTTTGCACACGTTTCGCAATAGATGGCGATACGGGTGCGCTCGACGAAAGCCACTACGCCGCTACGAAGGAGATCACCGACGCGCTCAACGCCGATGGCTTTCGTGTGGTGGCAGTCGCCTATAAGGAAATACCGCCTGAACAGACCATCTATTCCGTCGCCGACGAATGCGGGATGACGCTGCTTGGCTTCATCGCGTTTCTCGATCCACCGAAGGAGACCGCCGCTGCGGCGCTCGCCGCGTTAAAGGCCAGCGGCGTGCAGGTCAAGATACTCACCGGGGACAACGACCGTGTCACTCGCAAGATCTGCCATGAGGTCGGCATCACTGTCGACAGGATCGTGCTCGGCAGGGAGATCGAACTGCTCTCCCCCGCTGAACTGGCCGATCTGGCAGAACAGGTGTCGGTTTTTGCGAAGGTATCGCCTTCGCAAAAGGCGGCTATCGTCGACGCACTTCACAGCAAGGGGCACGTCGTGGGCTTCCTTGGTGATGGCATCAACGACGGTCCCGCGCTCAAGGCGTCCGACGTGGGCGTGTCGGTCGACAGCGCCGTCGACATCGCGAAGGAATCGGCAGACATCATCCTGCTCGAGAAGAGCCTTGCGGTGCTCGGCGAAGGGGTTCTTGAAGGCCGGAAAGTGTTTGGCAATATCACCAAATACATCAAGATGGGTGCGAGTTCGAACTTCGGAAATATGTTCAGCGTACTAGGCGCCAGCATCATGTTGCCATTCCTTCCGATGGCGCCGATTCAGGTACTCACGAACAATCTGCTCTACGACTTCTCGCAGACGGCCATACCGACCGACAACGTCGACCCGGAGTATCTGAGCGAACCGCGCCGGTGGGATCTCGGCAATATCATGAAGTTCATGCTATTGATGGGTCCGGTGAGTTCGCTGTTCGACTACGCCACCTATTTCATGATGCTGCGCATGTTCAACGCGTGGGACAACCCTGCTCTATTTCAGACCGGCTGGTTTGTCGAATCCGTGATTACGCAGACACTCATCATTCACATCATCCGCACCGCCAAGATGCCATTTATCGAAAGCAGCGCCAGTCCTGCCCTGCTCGCAACGACCCTGCTCGTTGCCGCGACGGGCGTCGTACTGCCATTTACCCCGATTGGCCGCGTGCTCGGCTTCACCCCTTTGCCGTGGGCGTATTGGCCAGCTCTGATGCTGATTCTGCTTGGCTATATGACGCTCACGCATTTGATGAAAACGTGGTTTATCAAGCGTTTCGGACTGAGTTGACCTGCGCAAGATCCGCATTGCGGTCGTTCGTCTTCTCCGCAAGGCTGGTTACGGTGCCTGTCAGGCGTACCACGCCAGCCCGCGCATGTATGGCCGACTTCCCGAGTCAGATGCCAATAGTTGATATGCGTCAACCCACAAAGGTCGAGACGCAAGCTTAATGAATGACGAAAGCCACAGAGACGTAGCGCCCTGGAAAACCCCTGTTGGCAGGAGATCGCATGCTTCCGATCGAAATCCCTTCCGCGCAGCGCCGACGTGACGAACCAGCCCGATTCTGCTTTCGTTACCGCAGACATCGGCGCCATGCAGGTGCATACGACGTCTTCATCGAACTGGACGATACAGGAAACCATTGCCACATAGAGATCCATCATGCCAACGTGCCCACTGAAGAGCGGCGTCCCTTCACCGCCGGACCTCTAAACGTTCGCCGCCTGGGCAACGCTGTGAATCTGTTTGGCCTGGTTGACCGCGTCGTCGGCAAGGACAGGTCACGCCCGCTACCCGGTGGCCTGGTATTCGCGGCTCGACTTAAACCTCCGTATGTGCTCGCGCCGTCCGTCGCCCGGCGTCTACATACGGAAAATAGCGGATCGCAAGCGAGGAGGAAACAGAACGGCGGCGGCCCCATTTCGCACACCCCGCCTCTGCGCGCATTTCAGTCCGAGCATGAGACGAAGGTGATCCATAGAGATAGAGCGCCGCGTGCCCGCGCGCGCCATCGCTACCCTATTCGTCGGATCTCCTGGACCCGCGCGTGACCACCGTTCTTTTACACGCATGAGAACGTTCGCCAAGCGTTCAATCGCGGTTTCAGAGCTTTTCTCAGCGATTCACGCCGTCAAGAAGCGAGTGGCGAACGCCCGCCCAGGTTAAACGGATTGTTGAGTTCTTCCGCTCCGCATATTCCTCCCGCTCCCGTCTCGATCGCGGCTCGCTGGACGTCGCGATCCACGTTTCCGGTAAGCGTTACGCTCCCGCGCTCGACCTCAACACTGATGCTGTGAGGCGACAAACCTTCGACAGACGACAGAGCGACTACGATTCCAGAGGCGAGTCCCTGATGCACCGTATCGTTGAAAGTGCGGCCTGCCTTCAGGCGGACGAGGACCTTGCGTTCCTCGTCTCCAATGGCACGAATCGCACGCTCCACAGCGCTGAATGCAGACGCAGGTGCAACAGTGGACCTACTCATTAGCCGATCACCAGCCGATCGATGATAGTTTTCACACCCGGTGTAGAGCGCGCCGCGCCCCAAACAATCGAGCGCTCCACAAGAGAGCTCAGGCGCCCCGTCAACGTGACGCTCCCCTTGTCGACCTGCACGCCCAGGTGTTTCATTTCACGGTCCGTGTGCCGCTGGATTGCCTTGCGGATGTTGTACTCGATATCGACGGGAGACACCGAGCCGGAAATCCTGATGTCGTTTGTCACGCCTGTGACGCCCCGCATATGTTCGATGTTTTTCTCGGCGATGTGACTCCGGTAGCCGTCCTGGACTTCGCCGCTCAATGTCACCCAGCCTTTTTCGACCTTGATCTTGACGGCATCCTCTTCGAGACCGGAGATCCAGTCGAGCACCGCTCTGACGCTCAACGCAATGTCCTCATCGGTACGACGATTGCTTTCGGCGAGCCGCACGTCGATGTGCGTGACCACGGCCGCGACGCCGGCAATCTTGAGAGCGCACTTCTCGGCAGCTACCTTCTGCGCATAGTCCGCGACCTGTCCGGAAAGCGTGACGATGCCATCGACAACAGCGACGCCTATCCGGTTCGCGTCGATTGCCGGATTGGTGCCCAGATCATCTTCCACTTCCTGACGCAGTTGACTATCCGGCTTCATAACCAATGCCCTCCTGGAATCCATTTGCGGCGCACTGAACACTCCACGCTCTCAGCGTAGCGTCCACAAACCGGGCACAATTGATCGATATCAATCTCACCGCGTGGCAACGAACTCACCTCAGGGAAGTGCCGGCGCGGCGTGGTGCACTAGAACTTGACCAGGATCAATTGGGCACGCTTCGCTGAACGGAGAATCTATCAACGAAGTGCGGACTGAAACGGAGGAGCATCATGGCGCAAACATCGAACCCTGGCACGACGGCCTCAAAGAGCGCATTTCGGCGCGTTATGCTGGCCGTGGATGACTCGGAGGCAACACTGCGCGCAGCCGAATATGCAAAAGCATTGTTCGCCGACCGTGCAAAAATCAGGCTCGTAACGGTTGCCCAGAACCCGCGCACGCTGTTTCCTCTCGGCGCGACGACTCAGGGTTTTCTTGCCGCGGCGAGAGATGAGATCATCGGCGATGCCCGCGCCGCGCTTGCGAAAATTGAAGCGATGTTCGCCGGGATAGAGTTGGAGTTTGGACTGGTCGATCTCTCCGTACATAGCGGCAATACGGCCGATGCACTGCTCGCTACCGCATCGCACTGGAATGCGGATCTGCTCGTGATGGGCATGCGGCATCACCATGGTCTGTTGCGCTGGATCGAAGGTACCGTATCGGAGCCGGTGGCGCAGCGCGCGACCTGCTCTTTGCTGCTGGTGCCAGAGGATTGCCGTGTTCCTACGGACCGGCCCCCCGCGCGTATGGTCTTTGCACTGGATGGGAGCGCATGCTCACTCGCTGCTTTGCAGACGGGTCTCCAGATAGCTACCCCAGATGCGCTGCTGCGCGCGGTCTACGTCGTGGACCGGGCCGTCCATCTGTTCGATGACGGTGCCGCCGCGACGTTGGAAAGCGCATATCTGGAGCAGGGTTACACTGCGCTCGAGCGGGCCGCGCGCATCTGCGCCGATCAGGGCCGCGTCGCGGAGACTGCCCTGATCAAGACGCATACCACCCACGACGATGTTCCGCACGCAATCGTACGGGACACGGCGGAATGGAATGGCGACCTGCTCGTTCTCGGCACGCATGGCAGACGCGGTATCGCGCGATGGCTTCTCGGCAGCGTGGCCGCCCGCACCGTGCGCCTCGTGGATACGCCGGTGCTGCTTGCGCGTAGCGGCGAAGCGACGGCGGACTAGCCCGAACATGCCGGCTGGCGGGCTTCTACGGCGCCTTCTTTCGCGCCGACAGGCGACGTTTGCTCGTCCGCTCCCCAACGCCCTCCCTTCGCCAACGCGAAGGCCGCAGCCGCAATCTGCGCTCGTGAAGCAGCAAGCTCCAGTCCAGGCGGACGAAGAGCACAACCAGTCCGATCGTCGCGAGTTGCGACGCTATGAAATAAAGGCTGAAAAACGTGCCCTCGAACTCAGACTCTGGATCGATAAGACCATGCACCCACTGCGCGAGACTGGCCCATGCCGCATAACTTGCCACGCGCCCGATGAAGAAAGGCACGCCTATTAGCCAGAGATTCGCGCGCATCAGCCCATACGCGATGAAAAGATAATTCGACGGCAGCGGACTGAACGCGTAAAGGAGGAAGGCGCCCGCCATCGCGGCCTTGTGCCGACTCAGACGTGACTTCAGTATGTCGATATTCTCGCGGTCCGCCTCGCGCAGCCATCTGCTGCGCACCAGCCGTCCCGCACTGCGCGCGAGCACCAGACGCGCACAGGTTGCCGCGCAGGCCGCGACGAGCGCGACCAGGAAGGGATTGGCTTCGGGACGCTGGAACCCGATCCAGGACATCGCGAGCCAGGTCGGCGGCGCGAACGCGGGAATCAGGTTCAACACGAACACCGCGGCGAACAGGATGAACAGATACTTCACGTCAGTCGTCTCACCTATACGCGTTCGCCTGACTCAGCCCGACCACGCCAGGACCGCGTACAGACCAAAGACACGCGCTATCGCGGGCGCCATCAGCAGCACACAAAGCGCGATCAGCGCAAAACCCGCGACGGCCAACCCGTATGGATTCGTATCCCGCAGATGACGTGGCACGGTCCCTCTCGCCAGCAGGCGCACGGCCAGCATGATGCCGACGTTGCCCAACACCAGCATTGGAAAGGCCACCGTGCGTGCGGCGACTGCGTCGAATCCGCCCGACAACATCGAGGCATACGCCAGGACCACGGCAATGCCTACCGCGCATCCGATCGCCACGCTGGCCGCGAGCGCCCGGTTGGTCATCAGGCGCTCGCCGGCGCGCCTCGGCGGTTCGCGCATGACGGTTGGCTTTTCGCGCTCATTCTCGAAGACGATCGAGCAAACGGGCGCAATGATCATCTCGACCGCCACGATATGCAACGGGCCGAGCAGCGGCGGCCACCCGGCGAGAACGGGAATCGTCGCGGCGGCGATCATGGGCAAGTGCGCCGCCACCGAAAAGCTGATCGCCTGCTTCAGATTCGCGTAGATGCGCCGGCCGAGACGAATGGCCAATACGATCGGCGTGAAGTCGTCCCGCAACAGTACGAGAGACGCAACTTCGCGTGCCACCTCGGCGCCACGCCGGCCCATCGCGATGCCAATATGCGCGGCCTTGAGTGCCGGCGCGTCATTGACTCCATCGCCCGTCATGGCGACCACCTCGCCGGCGCGGCGGAATGCATTCACCAGCCGCAACTTCTGCTCGGGTGTCACGCGCGCAAACACGCTCGTGTCGCGTATCACCCGTTGCAGAGCTGCGTCGTCCATGGCGACGAGTTCGGCGCCCGTCATGACGCGCGCGGTATCGATGCCAACCTCCGCGGCGATCGCGCGCGCCGTCGACGGATAGTCTCCCGTAATCATCACGACACGCACGCCAGCCGCCTTGCATTCGGCAATCGCGCCCGCGACTTCCGGGCGCACGGGGTCGAGCAAGCCAACGAGCCCCACGAACGTGAAATCGAAATCGTGCTGTCTGTCGGGCCATGTCTCGCCGCGATGCCGTGCTCGCGCCACCCCGAGCACACGCAATCCGTTCTCCGCCATCCGCGTCGCACGCTCGAGCACCGCTTGCGCGTCGTGAGGAGACATTCCGCACAATGCGCAGATCGCTTCGGGTGCGCCCTTGCAAGCCACCAGACGATCGCCGCCATCGGAGGTCTGCCACCCGTGCGACATCGCAGGCAAGTCGGGCGTCAACGCATACTCCTGCACGAGCGACCAATGCCGGTGCAAGCGGCCCGTATTGGCAAGGTATGCTTGTCCCGCCTCGTGAAACGCGCGCTCCATCGGGTCGACGGGCTCGATCTCGCTTGCCAGCACGAGATACTCGATCAGTTCATGAAATACGGGGCTGATTTCCGGCGCGTCGCTCCTGATCCAGGCTTCGTCGCCGTCCGCATACAGCACGCGCAATGACATACGGTTTTGCGTCAGCGTGCCCGTCTTGTCGACGCACAGCACCGAGGTCTGCCCGAGCGTCTCGATCGCGCTGAGCCGCCGCGTCAACACGCCCTCGTTGACGATCCGGCGCGCGCCCAGTGCCATGAAGACGGTCATGATGATGGGGAGCTCTTCGGGCAGGATGCTGATCGCAAGCGTGATTCCCGCCAGCAGTCCCGGCAGCCACGCATCCGTGCGCCAGCGGTAGGCAAGAACCAGCAACGCACAGATCAGCATTGCCAGGGTCGCGAAACGCCTGACGAATGTGCGGATTTCGCGCTGCAGGGGCGACTGGGTCTCTTTCACGTCGGCAAGTTGCGTACCGATCTGGCCCAGTTGGGTCTTTGCGCCGATTGCTGTCACTGTCATGCAACCCTGGCCTCTGACGACCATGGTGCCCGAGAACAGCACGTTCGGCATGGTGGCGGGCATCGGGCCGTCCGGCGAGCCCGCGAACTTGTCGACAGACATGGATTCGCCCGTGAGCAGCGACTCGTCCACGCTGAGTTCGTGCGCTTCCACGAGCAGGCCGTCGGCAGGCACTTTCGCGCCTTCTTCGACGAAAACGACATCCCCGGGAACGAGTTCCACCGCCGACACGGAAGTCCGTGTTCCATCGCGCAGCACGCGAGCCCGCGGCGCCGACAGGTCCCGCAGCGCGCGCAGCACGCTTGCCGTGCGATGACTCTGGAACATGGTCAGCGCGACTTCCGCTACGACGAAAGCAAGCAGCGTCATTGCTTGCGGCGTATCGCCCAACAGACCGTACAGCACCGCCGCAATGATCAGCAACACAAACATCGGCTCTGCGAGCACGTCGCGCACCGTGCTCCACCACAGGTTGCGCGAGGCCGAAGCGATCACATTGCGGCCATGCACGACGCGCAACGCGGCGACTTCAGCCGTCGTCAGACCGATGGCCGGGTTCGCGCCGGGTGTCGATCGAGTTGCACCATCGTCAACGAACGCCTCCGATGGCGTATCTTCGCGTCTCATGAACGGGCGCCCGCTAGAGACCCACCGACGGTCGACAGCGCGGGCAGCTCGCGTTCGTGCCCCGCGCGGCGCGCTCTTCGAGCGACAGATGAAGATCGGCGCCGCCGCGACGCGGCACACTCACCCACCGGGCCACTTCCGAGCCTCCTGCATTCGCGATGATGCGATAGCGTCCCGCCGGAAGCATGATGTACAGGAACGGCCCTTCGGTGCGGGTGTCGAGCAAGGTCTTCCCGCCCGCGTCGGCAATGCGGACGCCGACGTCGGCGAGATAACCGCCGCCGGGCGACGTGAACATCATGCGAAGACTGTAGCGCGGGGCGAGCGAGAGAAATGCCTTAGCTTCGTCTTCGCCGATGCCTCCCGTCATATACAGCAGACCGTTCGTGCTGACTGCTTCCGGAAGCGATTGCGCGGGCACGGCAATGCTCGCCGTGCCGATGCAAAGCACGAAGCACATCGTACGCAAAAAGTGGTCGAAGCGTTTCATCTGATCTGACCTCCTGAAAGTGCGCGCGGGGGCCGATCAGTCGGCATTTTTCCAGATGACGTAGTACATCACCGCAAGCGCAACCGCGCCGACCAGCGCAATGAATCCGCATCCGAGCGCGACCAACCTGACCATTGCCGTTCTCCGGAACATCTATCAATTACACCAGGCTAACACCCGCGACGGACGCGCAGTTGACACAAGTCAAGCCGGCTCGCACACGCGCCAGTGTTTTCAGTCGAGCCGCTTGAGCGATCCGTTCATGACCTGGATCAATGGCATCACGGCCACATCGGATGCAATGGAGCTTGTGAACATGCATCTGTCTGCGGAGGAGCGATGAAGCTGACCTTTCTCGGTGCGAGCGAAACCGTGACCGGCTCGAAATATCTGCTGGAAGAACCCGGCGTGCGGATTCTCGTCGATTGCGGGCTTTTTCAGGGCGTGAAGAATCTTCGGATGCGCAACTGGGTGCCGCTACCCGTCCCGGCGGATTCGATCGACGCTGTGATACTGACCCATGCACATATCGATCACAGCGGCTATCTGCCGTTGCTCGTGCGCAATGGTTTTCGCGGCGCCGTGTACTGCACGCCGGGGACAGCTGCGCTCTGCGAAATCATGCTGCGCGACAGCGCGAGGCTTCAGGAGGAGGAAGCGGATTTCGCGAACCGCCACGGATTCTCCAAACATCATCCGGCGCTGCCGTTGTATACGCTCGAAGACGCGGAACGCGCGCTGCATCTGTTCGTGCCACGCCCTTTCGACACCCCCGTCGAGTTGCGGCATGGCATCTCGTTCCGGTTTCTGCCCGTGGGCCACATCCTCGGCGCGGGAAGCGTTGTCGTGTGCCGCAATCACAAGGTGCTTGCGTTCTCAGGGGACGTGGGACGGCCGGAAGATCCGATCATGCGCGAACCGACACCGCTGGCGCACGCGGACTATCTCGTCGTCGAATCGACCTACGGCGACCGTCTTCACCCGGATACCAATCCCGAAGATGAGCTTGCGCAGCTGTTCAGCAAGACCTTTGCGAAAGGCGGTGTCGTCGTGATGCCGTGCTTCGCGGTCGGGCGCACACAGGAGATCCTCTACTACATCTCGAAGCTGAAAGAGAAGGGTCGCATGCCGAATGTGCCCGTGTACCTCGACAGCCCAATGGCGACAAGCGTCACGGATGTCTACCGAAAACACCTCGACGAACATCGGTTGACCATCTCCGAAGCGAACGCGATGGACAAGGTGGCGATCATGACCCGAACCGTCGAACAGTCGAAGGCAATTGCCTCTCACAACGGTCCGATGGTGATCATCGCGGGTAGCGGAATGGCGACGGGCGGCCGGGTGCTGCATCACCTGCGCCTCTACGCATCCGATCCGCGCAATACCATTGCGCTCGTCGGATTCCAGGCGGCGGGCACGCGTGGCGCAGCGCTCGCGGCGCACGAAAGCTCGATCAAGCTGCATGGCGAATACGTTCGCGTGCGCGCCAATGTCGTATCGATCTCGTCCCTGTCGGCGCATGCGGACTACCGTGAAATGCTGCAATGGCTATCGAGTCTGCGGGACCCGCCAACGCGCACCTTCGTGACGCATGGCGAGCCGGCAGCCGCCGATGCGATGCGGCGACGCATCTCAGAGACGTTCGGGTGGGCTTGCGAGGTGCCGACCTATGAGCAATCGGTTGAACTTGATGGGCTATAGAAAGAGAGAGCGGCAGCCGTAAGCCGACGCCCCTCTCGACGGCTCGCAGACGAGCGCGGCGAGCAGGGTCAGCGTTTTCTGTTCATCGCCCGGCCGTCGCGAAACAGCGCCGCTGCGGCGATTGCGCCAGGAAATCGTATAAACCGTGTAGCCAGCGTCGACCACGCGGCGTGCTGCACAACGGGATTGGTGGCGACGAATTAGCTGGGCGAGCATGCATCCAGCCATTGGCGCGCAAGAGCCTGATGCGATTGATCTCGCTGCGATGGCGCGTCTACGCGACGGAACGCTCGCGAGCATTCTCTCGCACTGCAGCGAAGGCGACGGGCGAATCGGGGTTTCGTCAGCACCACAAACACATTGTCCACGCGATCCGCGCAAAAGAGCGCATACACCGCCTGGCCTCACATCTTGAACGTTCGCGCCATCTTGAGCTCTATCCATGTCATTCCTTCGCGCAAGGCGTCGAGAACGGCATCGCGTTCAGTGTTGAACTTTTTCCCTTGACGAAAGGCGTGTTCGAATTCACCTTGCGGTGACGAATGCCTGACGTGGATGGTTGAACGATATCCGCCCTCTTCAGCGGGCTCCGTCTGCACGTTCACAGACCATGCACCTTCCTGCACGTTTCCCGACAAAGTCATCTGATGCTCCATTTTAGTTCGCAGCCACGCTCCGCGCGGGAGCCGCGACTGCGACATGCGTCAGGTCATTCGACGACGATATCGTCGACCACAGCGCGCACACCGGGCGCACTCCACGCGGCCCCTCTCGCCACTGAACGCTCCGCATAAGAGCCCACCTTGCCCGTCAGCGTCACCGTGCCATCCTTGACGTCGATACCGATGTGTCTGACCTCGCGTTCGGCGTGCCGCTGCATGGCCTGCGCGATTTTTGCGGCGATGTCCTCCGACGCGACGTTACCGCGGACCTCGATCCGATTGGCGACGCCACGCACGCCGCGCATGTGGCTGATTGCGCGGGCGACCACATGACTCTGGTACGCCCAGTCCACCACGCCCGTCAACGTCACCCAACCCTTCTCGACCTGAACCTTGACCGAATCGTCGGGCAGGCCGACGGTCCAGTGCACGATATCGTGCACTGCAATGCCAATGTCTTCATCGGTGCGCTCGTCCTTCTGAGGCAGCCGCACCTGCATCTCCACAACGACGGCCCGCACGCCGGCCACGCGATGCGCCGCCTTTTCCGCTGCAAGCTTCTCTGCGTAGCTCGGTGGATGTCCGGAGAGCGTGACGACGCGATCCGTCACCTCGACCCCGATGTCCGTCGCAGTAACGGCTGGATCCCACTCAAGTTCCTCCTCGACTTCATTCTTCAACTGCCGGTCTGATTTCATCGCGCAACTCCTGGAAATGAATCGTGGCTCGACCCACAAGAACCAAGCTTCGACCCGCAACCGGTTGAGCGGACTGATTCAGATCAATCGCGCGCATTTTCGCTGCCTTAACCTGATCCAGGTGTTACCTGCACACCTGTCCTTCGCATAGCCGCCAGCCCATGATTCCCTTTTTGATTGCACTCAACGTACTGGGATTCACGATCGAGGCAATGAGCCCCACTTCGCTGATCGACCGTTTTGCGCTGTGGCCACTCCAGCCCGAGACCAGCGACGCGCCCGCCTTCCATCCCTGGCAACTTCTGACTTACAGCGCGTTGCACGCGAACCTCACGCATCTCGCATTCAACATGCTCGGGCTGTTCATGTTCGGCACCGAGGTGGAACGTGTGCTCGGCGCTCGTAAAATATTGCTGCTCTATGCCGCCAGCGTGGCGTGTGGCGGATTCGCGCAGTTATTCATCGGCCTGAAGCTCGCAGGCAACGCGTATCCTGCAATCGGAGCGTCCGCTGGCGTATTCGGTGTCCTGGTCGCGTACGCCCTGATCTTTCCGCGGCGGCGGGTGGTACTTCTGTTTCCGCCCATTCCAATGCCCGCGTGGCTATTTGCCACCGGGTATGCGCTGCTTGAACTGTTACTGGGGATGTCGCGCGAAGCACCGGGCGTTGCCCACTTTGCGCACCTGGGCGGCATGGTCGGCGCCTTTGCGCTGATCGTCTTCTGGTCTCGCAAGCGGCATCGCGGCCCGCTTGACTGAAGTCAAGTGCGAAACATCGGCTCACCACTATCCTGGAAACGATGCACTGCCGGACGCGCGCGTGCATCGGTCCATCCATGGAGGAGTCGACCATGACCAACACACAACTGCTGACCTACGAACCCGCTCCCGTTCGCGCACCGGCTCGTGCGCGGGGTGAAGCCCCCGATTTCATCGAACTGCCCAAGCCTGACATGTCTTCCGGCGCACCATTGATGAAAGCACTCGCGCTGCGCTCCAGCACTCGCGAGTTCTCCGATGCGCCGCTTGCGCCCGCCACGCTTGGCGCGCTGCTATGGGCCGCCGACGGCATCAACCGCCCTCGCGAAGGCGGCCGCACCGCGCCCTCGGCGCACGCATTCAATGAAATTGACCTCTATGCGGTACTGGCCAACGGCGTCTATCGCTACGATGCGCCGATGCACCGGCTGGTGCTCAAGCATGCAAGCGACGCACGCAATCTGACGGGCTATCAGGACTTCGTTGGCGATGCACCGCTGGATCTGGTCTACGTGGTCAACATGTCACGCCTGCTCGAGATGCCGCCGCAGCAGCGCGACATCTTCTCTGCTGTGGTCGCGGGCGCCATGGCGCAAAACGTAGCGTTGTATTGCGCGTCCGAAGGCCTGGGCTGCGTCGTTCGAGGCTGGATCAACCATCGTTTGCTGAGCGACGCGCTGAAACTGAACGAAGACGAGATACCCATTCTCGCTCAGACAGTCGGCACGATGGGTACGTCGCTGACTTCGCTTGCTGATTGAAATATAGACCTCGCGCGACGCCCGGATGATGCAGGGTGCCGCGCGTTCGACACTGTCTCTTTACAGACGATTGCACAAATCCAGAACGAAAAAAAGAAAAGGCGGACCGGTAATTCAAGCCCGCCCTGCTTTGCGTCAGCCGTACCATTTCGTGGTTCAAGGCACTTTTGGTTTCCTATCTTTCCCACATATGCAACGCGTCGAATGACGCGCCGCCACGCCCGATCAACTGATCGTCAGGCGCTTCTGGTCGGTCGGCGCCCGTTTCGGAAGGCTCAAAGACAGCACGCCGTCTTTATACTCTGCCTTCGCGTTGGCTTCGTCGACTTCGCCCGCCAGCGAGAACGAGCGGCTGAACGCGCCGGAATAGCGCTCGCGCCGTATCACGCGCTCGCCATCCTTCTCCTCCTTGTTACGCTCGACCTTCGCATTGATCGAGACGATGCGCCCGTCGATCTGCACGTCGATATCCTTCTTGTCGACGCCCGGAAGCTCTGCCTTCACCGTATAGGCGCCGTCGCTCTCCGTCACATCGATCTTCATGGATGCAAGCTCGGTGTCCTGGGTTGTCGCCATCGAACGCATGGGACGGAAGAAACCCTGAAACAGATCCGCAACGACGGGATCCATCGAGAACGGGTCAAAACGCGTCAGATTGCTCATTGCACCTCTCCTTCAAGTAAGCAGGCCAGCACATGGCCACGATTGTCCGACCGCTAAAGCCGGCTCACAGCGTACCTGCGGCGCACGGCAGCCGCAGACGCACAATTTCATCTGCGATCGCTACGCGCCGATCGACAGGTAATCGATGACGTTGCGCCGCGCGGCGCGCCGCCAGCTTTTCCGCGAAGCTACCCAGATGCCCCGCGAGGGTGACGATACGGTCGCGTACTTCGACCCCCGTACTTCGACCCCCGTACTTCGACCCCGATACCTGCCGCGTTGATCGATGGATCCGACTCCAGTTCCTGCTCGACGTCCTTCCTCAACTGCATGTCGTTTTTCATAGGGTTTTTCTCCTGTACACAGGGCATGAACGTTCCTATGCCCTTCATGTCTTCGCGCGTTGTCGCATCTCGAAGCGATGTCTTTAGCGTACTCACGCGGGAAGCTCCGCAGTTGATTCAAGTCAATCGCGCCGTGTGCGCGAGCGAGACGTGCCGTCCGCAGCTTGCGGGCATCGCGCGAGGGGCATTGCGTCGGCATCGTGATTTCCATGGGACAACGAGAAGCGGCATGTCCGTGAACGGCGCTATGGCCGCTGCGACGCTGCCATAGCGCCATCGCGCTTGCGGGCCGGCACCGTGTGTGCCGAGCACCAGCAAATCGGCACACCATGCGTGCGCGGCTTGCAAGATCGCGATGCCCAGCTCCCGACGCAAGGCTTGGTCGACTTCCTGCCACAAGGCTTCGTCCGATTTCATGACGTGCCCCAAGTCTGCTGTTTCGCGACAAGTCCAGCTTCGTCGATAGCGCCGCACAAGGGTTGATGTCGATCAATCGCCCGCAATCCACATGGATCACGCGCATTGGCGCCGCCACTGTCCGGGCCCCGTTGATACAGATCAAGCCGGTGGCCGCAGGCTGCGACTTAAATATGCAGACAGTCCATTACGGTGGCGCAATGAGGCGCAAGCGCGCCAACCTTCGCGGAGGTCCGTCGTGTCGCACAAGACGCTCGTATTTCATCGGGATGCACGGCAACTGTGGGCAATGCATCGCGCCGCGGCTCTGTTTCTGCTGGTTGCAATCGTGTCGATGATCGTCACACTGGTGGCCACGCCCTCGGCATTCGCAGCGCAAGGCGCCCATGACACGGTCTCGGCCGTCGCGATTCTTGTCTACCATCGGTTCTCCGATACCGCCGACGATTCGATGACCGTGCGCGTCAGCACCTTCGAAGCACAGCTTCGCTTCCTGAAGCAGCACGGCTACGAGATCGTGCCGCTGCGCGCGATCGTAACGTGGCTGCGTGACCCGAACGCGACGCTGCCGCCCAAAGCCGTCGCACTGACCGTCGACGATGGTCATGAGTCGGTCTATCAAAGACTGATGCCGATCGCGCAACGCGAGAAGATGCCCATTACCCTCTTCGTTTACCCATCCGCGATTTCGAACGCGTCATACGCAATGACCTGGGAGCAATTGCGTACATTGCGGGCGACGGGACTGTTCGACGTGCAGTCCCATACCTGGTGGCATCCGAACTTTCATGTCGAGCGGCGGCGCCAGTCGCCTGCTGAATTCGAGCTTTTCGCCAGCACGCAGTTGCAACATTCGCGCGAACTGATTGAGTCCAGACTCGGCGGACAGGTCGATATGCTCGCCTGGCCCTTCGGCCTGTATGACGACGATCTCGTGCGCATCGCAGGCAAGCTCGGCTATGTGGCCGCCTTCACGCTGAATCCGCAACGCGTGAAACCGTCTTCGCCGCTGCTGGCGCTGCCTCGTTTTCTGATGGTCGACGACGTGACGCCGCGCATACTCGCCCGTCTGCTCGGTGAGCCGGAGACGCCATCCGTCCCGGCGGCGGAGGTTCGTCGATGAAGAAACGTCGCGTCCTTCTATACTGCGTTGCGGTACTCGTCTGCATCGGCATCTCGCCATCGCGCGCGGCGTTCGAGGTGCAAGGGGTCATCGTCGATGAAGCGACGCATCGGCCGATACCGCACGCGACGGTGACGCTCGACGGTAAACCTCAATATGCCGACGCCAACGGCAGCTTCGCCAGTGCCGGCACGGTCCGCATCGTCGCGGCGCGTGCACCGGGCTACCGTTCGGCATCCGTCAGTTTGAAGCCCGACCAGCCGCTCGTCGTTTCGCTGACGCCGTTCCGCGCCCGGGGCGTTTATCTGTCCATATACGGCGTGGCGACGCCGAGCTTGCGCAACGCGGCCGTTGCCCTCAAGGAAACCAACGGAATCAATGCGTTGGTGATCGATGCAAAAGGCGACCGGGGTTTGACGTCCTATGCAAGCGAGGCGCGCGAGTCGATCGGTGCAGCTGCGAACGCGCCCTCGCCCGCGCCCGTGGTCCGCGACATGGCCGGGCTGCTGGAGAGCCTGCATCGCGAAGGCCTGTACCTGATCGCGCGAATCGTCGTTTTCAAGGATGATCCACTCGCCACCGCGCATCCCGAATGGGCCGTTCGAGATGCACAAGAGAATGTCTGGCGGGATCGTGAAAAGCTGCAGTGGGTCGATCCGTTCCGGCATGAAGTCTGGAAGCACAACCTCGACGTTGCGGAAGAAGCGGCCCGTCTCGGCTTCGACGAAATCCAGTTCGACTATGTGCGCTTCCCCGATGCACCGGGGCTGATTTTCAGCGAGCCGAACACGCGAGTGAACCGCACTGCCGCGATCACTGGTTTTCTCCAGGCCGCGCGCGCCCGTCTCGCCCCCTACAACGTTTTTGTTGCCGCCGACATTTTCGGCTACGTATGCTGGAACCTCGACGACACCGCGATTGGCCAACAGCTAGAAACGCTCGGCGCGCCGCTCGACTATATTTCGCCGATGCTCTATCCGTCCGGCTTCACATGGGGGCTGCCCGGATGCACCAGGCCGACTGCTGATCCGGGACAGATCGTGCGGCGCTCGCTCGCCGAAGCACAGCGGCGCACCGGGTTGCCTGGGGTGCGGTTTCGCCCGTGGCTGCAGGCATTTCGCGACTACGCATTCGATCACCGTGACTTCGATGCGGATGAGATTCGTGCGCAGATCGATGCCGCTGACGCCGAGCATACAGATGGGTGGATGCTATGGAATCCCCGCAATCGCTACGATCCCGCGCAATTGCCGCACTGAGGCCGTTGGGTGCGTTCGCGTTCATTGCCTGGTCGGCGGCCTCGCACGCGCGAACCGATACCCTGCTGTTCGATGGGACGGCACGCGCCGTGCTTTCGCAGATCGTCTGGAGTGAGATAGCAAACGGCCGCGTTCCCGGGGCCGTTATTGTCGCCGGCACAGCTGACGGGGTATCGGCGCGGTTGGTTCTGGGCAACCGCATGCTCCGTCCGCACGTGGAACCGATGACAGCTGACACCGTGTTCGATCTCGCGTCGCTGACCAAGGTCATCGCTACGACGACTGCGATCATGCAACTCGTCGAGCGAGGCAAGCTGGACCTCACCGCGCCTGTCGCCCGTTACTGGCCCGCATTCGGCGCGCAAGGCAAGGCGCAGATCACCGTGCAACAACTGTTGACCCATACGTCCGGTTTGCCGGCTGAACCACCCGGCCTCGGAGTAGCTGCGCAGCATCGCATGAAGCCGGCGGTGCTCCTGCGCAATATCGCCGGCATCGAACCCGTCGCGATGCCGGATGAGCGTACCGTCTATAGCGACGTCAACTTCGTCGTGCTTGGCGTGCTTGTCGCGCGCGTGTCCGGTATGCCCTTCGACGCGTATTGCCGCAGGTTCATATTCGCCCCCTTGGGTATGCAGGACACCGGCTTCACACCCGATCCGGCAATTTCCGCTCGCGCTGCGCCGACGACAACCGATTCCCACGGTATGCGCCAGGGCCGCGTCCACGATCCGCTCGCGAGCGCGCTCGAAGGCGTAGCTGGCAATGCGGGACTTTTTTCCACGGCCGCCGACCTGGCGCGTTTCGCGCGCATGCTCCTGAACGGCGGGCTTGCGGACAGCGAAGGCGCGACACCTGCCGCGGTCCGACGCGCACGCATTCTTCGTCCTGAAAGCATCGATAAGATGGCAGTGCCGCTCTCGGCTGACGCAATGCCGCCGTGGCGGGGCCTCGGCTGGGAACTCGACGCGCCGCTGGCTACCAACCGTTACCGTCTGCCGCCCATCGGCGCTATCGGCCACACGGGGTTCACGGGAACGGGCATATGGATCGATTTCGTGACACGGCGCTTTCTGATCGTGTTGACGAACCGCGTTCACGAAGCGAATGGCGGCGATGCTGCAGCGTTGCGTGCGCAGACGCTCGCGTTGCTGTCGAGCGGCATTGGGCCGGTGACGCCACGACAGATCGCACACGCGGTGCCGGATGCGCGCGATGCGCTCGGGCGGGCTGTGCGCCCGCCTGCCGCAAACGGTCCGGTGCGCACGGGCATCGACGTGCTCGCCGCACAACAGTTCAGCACGCTCGCGGGCATGCGAATCGGCCTGGTCACGAATCGCACCGGCTTCGACGCGCACGGCGAGCGGACAGTCGATGTGCTGCTGCACGCGCCGGGCGTGACACTGGTCAGGCTATTTTCGCCCGAACATGGACTCGATATCGATGCGGACGAACCCGTGCGCGACAGCGTCGATCCGTCGAGTGGTCTCGTCGTGCATAGCCTGTATGGGGATACGAAGCGCTTTGCGCCCGGCGCGCTCGACGGGCTCGACGCGCTGGTGTTCGACCTGCAGGACGCCGGGGTGCGCTTCTTCACGTACGAGACGACGCTGGGCTACGCACTGGAAGCGGCCGCAGCCGCGCATATTCCGCTCATCGTGCTCGACCGGCCCAATCCGCTCGGCGCCGACCGCTTCGGTGGTCCGTCACTGGACGCCGAGCGTGACAGCTTCACCGGGTATTTCCCGCTGCCGCTGCAGCACGGCATGACGTCCGGCGAACTCGCCAGACTGTTCAACGAAGCGCGGCATATCGGCGCGGACCTGCGGGTTGTGCCGATGGAAGGTTACCTGCGATCGATGCGTTTCGCGGATACGGGCCTCGGTTGGCTGCCCATATCGCCCAACCTTCGCACGCTGTCCGCGCTCGATCTATATCCCGACGTCGCACTGCTGGAGGGCGCGAATGTGAGCGTGGGCCGTGGCACACCGCATCCATTCGAATGGGTCGGCGCGCCGTGGATCGACGGCGCGAGGCTCGCTGCCGCCCTCAACGGTTCGCGCGACGACGCCCGCTTCGAACCCGTCGATTTCGTGCCGACCGAATCCACCTATCGCGGTCAACTCTGTCACGGTGTCCGCATCACGCGAACGCAATCGGCACGCGCGCCGGGGAGTCTCGGCGTAGCGCTCGTCGCGACCCTGCACACCCTGTATCCGCAAGCTTTCGATATCGCCGCGACACGCGATGCGATCGGCTCGGCAGCGATATGGCAGGCGATCGAGCGCGGCGATGGCCCCGACGCGCTGCAGACACTGATGGCCCGCGAAGCCGATGCGTTCCAGCCGGTCCGGCAACGCTATCTGCGTTACTGACGGTTAACGGAGCCGAGCATGTGGTATGGCCTCTTTGATGCACAACGACGTGCGGCTCGCGCTCTCGCCGGCGAATCTCGCAACGCGTCGCCTATCGAGGGGCCGCAGCAGACGCTTTGGAACTTCCACGAGGACGGGGCGAACGCATTCAGCCAATGGCTGCTCAGAACCTCCTGCGCCTATGACCACGCGCCGCCGTTCGCGATCCGCTCGGTTTGCCGCCACGGCAGACAACTCGAGGTTGTCGAAACTTCCGTCGAAACCTTGCCCGTCGGCACGCTGCGCAAATTCACATGTCGTCGAGGCGCAGCGGAACCGGCCGAAAGCTGGCCCGTCATGCTCTGCGCACCGCTGGCCGGACACCACGCCGTCATGTTGCGAGAAACAGTCGAAACGCTGCTGGAAGAGCGCGATGTGTTCATCACGGACTGGGCCGACGCGCGCGACGTCCCGCCCGAAGCTGGCCCGCTTTCGCTCGACGATTACGTTCTGGCGCTCGAGCACTTCATATGTACTGCCGCCCGGGCGGGACATCCGCTGCACATCATGGCCGTTTGCCAGGCGACCGTACCCGTTGTCGCGGCGGCCGCATTGCTGCTCGCCAGCAGTCAGGCCTCTCCCCTCGCCAGCGTCTCGCTGCTGGGCGGTCCGATCGATACCCGTGTGCACCCGACCTTGATCGACCGGTTCGCGCGTTCACATCCGCTCGACTGGTTCCGACGAAACGTCATCGACGTCGTGCCCGCACCGTATCGCGGCGCCGGGAGGCGGGTCTACCCCGGCTTCGTCCAGCAGGCGGCCATCATCGCCGCGCATCCGGAGCGGCAGCTTCGCCTGGAGTCGGCGTACTGGTCGAACTGGTTCACAGGCAACATGCCGGACGCCATGCGCGCGCTGCGGTCCTTGAACGAATATGCCGCCGTGCTCGATATGGCGGAATGCTATTTCCTCGACATCATCCGTGTGGTGTTTCATGAGTACCTGCTTCCGCGCCAGATGTGGTCGGTCGCAGGACGGCGTGTCGCGACGCAGGCGCTGCGCCACACGCCGCTATGCACGGTAGAAGGCGACAGCGACGACATTGCGGGCCCCGGACAAACGCACTGCGCCCATGCGTTATGTCGTCCCATTCCGTTGCGATCCGATGCACAGCTTACGGTATCCCAGTGCAATCACTACGACCTCTTCACCGGCTCGCGCTGGCGGGATCTTGTGCATCCCGAGCTATGCCAGTTCTGGCACCGGGCGCAACGAGACGCGCTGGCCACGGCTTGCATGACGGAATACGCGAGACAAGCGAACGACGGGAGGCACGCATGACCATTACGCCCACACGAAAATCGCCTGGACGCTCTGCTCCGGCCGCGAGCCGCGGCGCGTTGCATCGCACAAACCGCGTTCGTGCCGCACAGCGCGAGGTATGCGGGCTCGATACTACCTTGCAGAGAGCGGACACCTATCGTCATCACGGAGGGATTGCACGGGCCGTCACGCAGGCGCAGGCCGCTCATTTGCAAAAGCGGAAATAGCCGCTGTGCAGAATCACGGGTTTACCGCCGACTTCATTCAACAGACGTTGCGCGGCAAGCACGATTTCTGCGCGATGCGCGATGAACGCGTCCACCAGGTCCTCTTCTCGCGATGACCGCGCGCCGAAGTGATCCTCAAGCGCTTCGGCTGTAATCGAACACTCGATCAGGCGATCATCGACGAACGCAGGAAACTCCAGTGCAAGATCAGGTGCGCAGTATTCAGGCGCACAGGAAGGAAATGAAATGTTCATAGCCATCATCCATGGTCAGAAGACGTCTCGCAGCTGACGGGTTCAGCTCGCGCGATCTTTCCAGCCTATCGGCCCGAGCGCGGTTCCCGTTGACGTACATCAACCCGGGTGCCTGCGCGAACGTCACGCGCCGCTTGCAGCCCATGGCGATCGTCCCACGTCGCAAGCAGGCACGACGGCCCTCTATTTCCGCCCGAGGCCGGGCGCAACGGGCACGCGCGCAGTGTGCTCGAACTGAACGCGGGTACGTGGCCATGGCTGCGCACGGAAGCCTATTTTCATGGTCCGCAGATTCACATCATGGCGGGCGTCACGCTGCGAAGATTCGACGAACTCGTCGCACTTGCCGGTGGATGCGTGTACGCGCCGATCGGTTGGGGCGAACTGCCCGGCGTCCCGGCTCATCTCGCCGCGCGTGTCTCATGAATATGCTGGATCAGCGCCGTGAATTTCGCGCTGTCATTGACGAGCAGCTTGAATGCAAGGCGCAGGATGCCTCTCACCTCGTTCCCGCCTGATCGCAGCGGACGATAGCGTGCATCATCGTCCGTCTCCAGTCGAGAGATTAAGCAGCGTCACGACACCGGCAATCGAAACTGTCACGATGACGACGCCCCAGCGGAACGCGATGGCGTCGTCGAAGATCAGCCCGTGAATCGTCCAGACGAGCGCGCCAAGAGACACGAATACCGCGGCGAGTGCGAGCACTATCCTGTATTGCTGGCGGCGCATGGGTCGTTCCCGCGTCAGGCGTCCGTCCCGGACTCGTGCTCGGGCTCCGCGCCACGGACCAGCAACACGGGACACTCGGCAAAGCGGACGAAGCGCTCGGCCACGCTGCCGAGCACAACGCGGCGCACGCCTCGACGGCCATGCGTGCCGAGCACGGCCAGGTCAACGCCTGTTCGCGCAGCGTAGTGTCGAAGTGTTTCGGCGACGTCCTCCGAAAGCCGCTCGGTTTCGATCAATTCCGCTTCGCACCCGACGCCCGCCGCCTTGCACGCCGCTTCCGCATTCTGGAGGGCCTCGCGGCCATCCCTGCGCAGCGCATCGACGAGTGCGATCGGGTCGTAGTATCCCGCATAGCTGAAAAGCGGCGTCTTGTCGACGACATAGACAGCGTGAACGGTACCCTGCGTGAGACTCGCCATCTTCACGGCCTGTTCCAGCACGTGCGCACTCGACTTGCTGCCGTCCAGCGCAACCATAATCCGTTTGTACATGATGGACTCCTCCTCAAGGAATGTACGAACCACAATTCAAAGGAACACCGGCGGCGGCGAAACGGCGCCTTCCGATGTCGCCGGGCGCTCGCTATTGCCTGCTGATTCGGCGCGCGTCGCGCGCCCCGCCGAAGGAGGACAGACGAGCACGGGACACTCGGCATCTCGCAGCGTGTGCCCGACGACATGACCAGGCAGCGGATGCATGAGCATCGGCCGGCTGCTCGACGCCATCACTACGAGGTCCGCCCGCCACTGTCTTGCTTCGCGCAGAATGACGCTGGCGACACCGTCATATTCGAGGTCTGTTTCACCGAGTGCGGTTTCTACCGGGAGCGACGCGCGCTTCATCACCGCTTCCGCCTCGGCCAGTGCGCGTGTGCCGTCATGATCGAAAAAGCCGTGCGGCAGCAGTTCTCTCAGCCCGGAGTGGCCGTCCGCTACATAGACCACCCTGAACGTGGCGCCGCTGGGCACGATACGTGACGCAACACGGAGCGCCTCCATGGAGGCATCAGATCCATCGACGGCAACGAGCACGCGCGCTACGGCTGCTTCCATTCCGCCGAGGCACGCGGTCGGCACGTGCAGCACCGGGCAATGGGACACGGCGACGAGTTCCTCGGGATCGAGCCTGCACGCCCAACGATGACTGCGTGGGTGCGAAGCGACGGCGATCAGGTCTGCGTGCCATTTCCGCGCGGCGTCACTCAACGCGTCGGTCGCGTGACGATGCATCTCTGCGAGATCGATCAGCTCGGTCTCCGGACGCGCCATGAATTCTGCCGCTTCATGCGCAGCCTGATTGAGACGGGTCTGTGCCGCATGCAGCATCGCGCGATGGGCTTCGCACCAGTCCGGATACGACAAAAGAAGCGTCGGGACGAGCGCGGCGGGGTTGCAGATCACATCGACGAGCCGCGCCAGCGCGTGAGGCGCTGCAAATCGCAACGCGAACCGCGTCAACGGGATGAGGCCCGCGCCGCCTTCAGCGGCGACCAGTACCCGTTCTAACGAGACCGGTGCCGTGTCGTGTGCCATTTTGCTGTTCATCGCCTTCCCTCATCCATTACTGGCGTGTGCGCCAGGCATGCTTCTATATTCGATGCTCGCGTGAGGGCGGGATTGATTTGTATCAACGGTCGTCGAGGTGCTCGATCTCATGCGTGTCACACTGACACCGGGCGCGGAATACAAATCTTGATGTGCCTCAAACGAGCAGGCGAAGCGGGGTCTAGAGTCGATGTCGAAGCTATATTCATTGGACCGGGCGCGCGACATCGCGCGTCGAGATGCGGCTTTTTCAGAAACTCAGGAGACAGGCATGGATACCGCTCGCTCTGATCTGCACGCCACGCCACCAACTTCATGGTGGGGACATGTGCCGTCTTACCATTTGCCGTCGGGCGCAACGTGGGAGGCATTCGCTCTGGCACAGGCCGAAGCGCTCACGAAAGGCACGGCGCTCTGGAATGAGATGTGGATGCGTGTAGCATCCGCCAAAAGTCCGCTTGACTATGCGGTGGCGGCCACCTTGATGTGGCCCGACTGTGCCTCGCAGACCATGCTGTATTGCAAGCGCCTGTCAGACCTGGTCTCGGGTGCGTATCTCGATGCGAACGGCAGCGCAACCATCCCGCAGTCGGCTGCGTCGCCTGCGGCGACACATGCCCAGACAAAGCCGGAATCGACGTCGTGTCCGCCTGCCGACAGCCACGCCGCGAATGCACGATCGTACGCGAGCCGGTCAGTCAAACGTCCGGTTCCCGTTCCGCAGTTTCGCGGCGAGTAAAACGGCTCATCCGGCGCGACGACACGTGAAGCCGTCGCGCCACATCACTTCATAGTCCGTGTTGGTCTCGAGGCACGGAATGAAGCGCTTCGGCGTCAGTGATCGCATCGCTCGATGGAGTAAGGCTTTCCCGCAATGCCCGCAACTCCGCGCGCAGCTGAACAATTTCGGCGTTCAGGTGTTTGATGTCGCGGTGCATTTCGTGGCGCAGCGCTCGTTCCTCTTTGCCGATGAACGCTGCCGCAATGCTGGCAAAAACCAGCGACAGCATGCCATACCCCAGTAACACGACGAACACGGCAAACACGCGCGATGCAGGTGTGGTGGGTGCGATGTCTCCATAACCGACCGTCGCGCTGCTTTCAAACGCGAGCCAAAGACCGTCGGCATAGTTGTGGACCCTCGGTTCGAGCCATAGGAATCCCGCACCTGCCATTGCCAGCACGCCGGCACCTGCGATCAGCAGGCCAATGAGTCGGTTGGGCGCGAAAAACACCTTCAACGACAGGACGATGCGGATCGCCACGAGGCCCACGAAGAGCAGCCGTAACACCCATTCGACTGTCTGCCACGGCGGCGCGCCCCACCCCGCGCTGAATGCGGCGCCGATCATGATCGTCACGTCGAGGCGATTGTGCGCAAGCCATGCTTTCGGCTTCCTGCTCGTGTGGAGCATCCACAGCAGGCAGAGCGCGAAGCCCGCGAACATGCACAGGTACAGGCTTCGCGCTACCGTCAGCGCTCCCTCTGAAGTCGACGTGAGTTCGCCATAGAACGCGGGGATGACAAGCAGGCTCCATCCGCACAGAAGCCAGCGAACGACGCGCCACGCGTGAACTGCGCGCGCACCGTCATGCGCATCCGCGCCGCCGATCGAAAAGAAGTCGAGCCCGTTAGCCATCGCGCAGGTAGAGTGGGAGAAGACGCTTTATGACATCGGGTGCTGCGAGCAGGCCAATGTGCCAGCAAAACGCCGATGCCGTTGCTTATCAGGCTATTCCATGCCTCGACGCATCGCTTGACTCAGATCAGGGTCTGCCATTGCAGTCAGAATGCGAACAGCCGCGTGCCCATCGCGGGCGACGGCGGCACGGGCGGAAACACATCCCACTCGCCGTTGCCGTGCCGGAAAAACACGATGCTCAACTGCCCCGTGGGCACCCGCCCTTCCAGGCGGACAAAACGCACGCCGGCGATGCCGAAACGTCCTGTTTCCGTCACGCGTGCCGGGACAGACCTCGTCGGCGCGAGCCATTTGTCGACGAGCGCTCTCAGGGAAATGGCGTGGCTGTTCATCTCGCCCTCCTCAATCTGTCCGTTGCCGCCACCGAAACTGATGTACAGGTGGTTAGCTACAGTATCGAGGGTGCCCTCGTCGATTGAAATCAGAGAGACTTTAAACGAACGTAGTAATTGCTTTCGAGCAATAGGAAAATTCCTAATCCAGGCGGCCTGTTTGCTGAGTCTGGGAGTGGCCCGGGCGCCCGGAAGACATTGGCTTCGGCGGAGCCGGGATCAGTCGCTCCGCTTCTCCAGCCACGCCCTGAAACCCGCCTCCACCGAAATGACCGATTTTGCGCACGTCGAATACAGCAGCCCGGCATTGCCGTCGCTGTCGTACATGCCGCGGCACATCGCCTTCAGCCGGATGGCAGCGCCGCCCTCGCCGTCCGGGTCTTTCGACGCGGCCAGATAGACGAAGCCGAACGCATGGGGAAACGCCGTCTGAATCACGGCATCGTCGGCCTGCACGATGCGCGTCGCGGAGTGCCCTGCAACGTACGTTCTTGTGCGAGTCCATGCGTCATCGCAGGCGGCTGCCGTTGCGCAGACGATGCTCGCTTGCTGGCGAGCCCTGAAGAGCTCGACCTCCTCAGCACGAAACAGCGTTTCGTGCGACGCCGTTGCACACGCTGCAAGCCATGCCGATCCGACAAGAGCAATGCACAGCCCGATATTCATCCGTGCCATGATGCCCCCTGCGCGCCCGATTGCATTGGCGTCCGCGCCGCTGTCGTCGCGAGTTCGACGATCTCGGAAGTAATCTCGTCCTGACGCACGATGCGCGACTCTCGCACCAGCGTTTCGAGTTTAGCCGCCACGTGATCGCTGGCAGCGAGCATCGCGTTCATGCGCGCCAGGTTTTCGGCGGCAAAGGAGAGCATGAGACTCTCGCATAGCTGCACATAGACATAGCGTTCTGCGAGTCCCGTTAGCAGCCTGTCGAAAGGCAGCGTCAGCACAGGCGGCGGCCGTGTAGATGCAAGCTTGAACCGTTCGAAATCGAAGGGTACGAGCCGTCTCGTCACGATGTTGTCGTGGGCCGCCGACACGGGTACGGCATGCATCAGCCATACCGCCGAGACGGCATGGTCGCCGAAACGTGCGAACACGGCGTCGCTGATCGCGCCGGCGGTTCTTGCCACGTCGTTCGCGTGGCTCGCCATCGGCGCGGACCACACGCAGGACATCCCGCGTTCGTCGGCGAGCAACATGCCGCGCGTGCCGACAATAAAAAGCTCGGCTTGCGTATGCGACAGGAAATCCTCCACCCGTTCCCAAAGCCGTTCGTTGAATCCGCCCACGAACCCTTGCTCGGTGCACAGCACGATCAGGATCTGTGCGCGCTCTGGTCGCGGTCCAGGCTCGCGCGCCGACTGCGCCGGCGCGGCCGCGAGCACCATGGCGATCGCTTCGCCCACCGTCACGGCGACAGAGCGGATGCCTGCCAGCCGTTCCTGCGCTTCGCGCTCCCGCGCCGCTGCCATACCGCGCATCGCGCCGATGACGGCATCCAGCTGATGTGCGGCAGCGATCCGGCTGTCGATTTCGCTCAGTTTGCTGGTCATCGCGGCGCTCCCTTCGGTGTCGCATCGGCGACAAGTTCGTCGCGGGCGCGGCCGATAATGTCGCGCAACACGTCCGACAGGCGCTGACGCTGCGCAGCATCGAGCGAACCACGCAACCCGCCAGCATCGCCAGCAAGTGCCTGCGCGATATCCAGCGCCTTGAGCTTTTGCCTTGTTCGCGCAAGTGCATCGAGCGGCGCGCCGTCGAACAGGCCATCAGCGAGCGCTACCAGCAAGGCAATCTGATCGACCGTGCGCAACGCGGCGAAGCGCGGTTGCGCAAAAAGCGCACGTATCCGTCTGCCACGCTCGATCTGTGCCGTCACCCGGGCGTCCGCCAGTCCGCCAAAGCGGCTGAACACTTCCAGCTCGAGGAACTGCGCATACTCCAGCCGCAAGCGGCCCGCCACGTCGCGAAGCGCGGGATGCTGCGCCTTGCCGCCGACACGGCTGACGCTGAGGCCCACATCGACAGCCGGCCGCTGGTTCGCGGCGAACAGACCGGCGTCGAGCACGACCTGGCCATCGGTAATCGAAATCAGGTTGGTGGGAATGTAGGCCGACAGATTGCCCGCCTCGGTCTCGGCAATCGGCAGCGCAGTCAGCGAGCCGCCGCCCAACTCCGCCGACAGTTTCGCCGCACGTTCGAGCAGACGCGCATGCAGGTAGAAGATATCGCCCGGATAAGCCTCACGGCCGGGTGGCTCGCGCGTCAGCAACGCGAGTTCGCGATGCGTTGCCGCATGTTTGGTCAGGTCGTCGATGACAATCAGCGCATGCTGCCCGCGGTCGCGAAAATACTCGGCGATCGAGAAACCCGCGAACGGCGCGATCCACTGCAAGCCAGGCGGCGATGCCGCCGACGCAACCACGACGATGCAGCGTTCCGGCGCACCGTACTGCCGGATTGCATCGACGACACGCTGCACGGCCGTCGAGCGTTGACCGACTGCGACATACACGCAGATCACGTCGCCATGCTTCTGGTTCACGATGGCATCGACTGCGAGCGACGTCTTGCCCGTCGCACGGTCCCCGATGATCAGTTCCCGTTGACCGCGCCCGACGGCGAACAATGCGTCGACGATGAGCACGCCGGTTTCCAGCGGCTCGCTGACGAAATCGCGGGCGACAATCGCGGGCGCCGGGCGTTCGATAGGCAAGCGCCCCTCTGCCTGGATCAGGCCGCCGCCGTCCAGCGGTCTGCCAAGCGGATCCACCACTCGGCCGAGCAGCGATTCGCCAACAGGCACATCGAGCACGGTGCCTCTGCGGGTCACGCGCATACCGGCTTTCACGCCGCCGCTGCTGTCGAGCAAGACCACGCTCGCCACGCCGACGTCGAGGGCATGCACATATCCGGCGACGCCGCATTCGATATCGACGAGCTCGTCGAGCGCGACATCGGGCAAACCCGACACGAAGGCGATGCCGTCGGCAATCTGCTCCACGCGGCCGATGCCCGTCGCGCGCGCTTCGAGTTCGATGGCTGCGAGTGTGTGACGTTTCGATGTCAGCCAGATGTCGTCCGTGTCGTTACGTGCGTCCATCGTCGCCCTGTAGTCCCGATCGAATCTGTTCGAGCTGGTCTCGCCAGCTATTGCGCACGACGGCATGCGTGCCGGCCAGTTCGAGGCCCGCGATCAGCGCTGGCTCGATCTGCGCGCGCAGCGCAATTGGCCGCCCAAGCACGGCGGCGAGCGCAGCTTCGCAGGCGGCTTGCTCGTCGCCCGTCAACGCGCGCGGCACGATCAACTGCAACGCGCCGCCCGCCGACATGTCGTCTCGCGCAGCGGGCGACAGCCTGAGTACACCGTCTGCGAGGCCATCGACGAACGGCATCACGCGCAGCGCATCCGGCACGCGCTCGAGAAGCTTGCCCGCGATATCGACCGCCAGGTGCACCGCACGCACCGACGCCGCCTCGTCATGGGCCTGCCGCTCCTGCCCGATCTCCGCAGCGGCCTGCTCGCGCAGCCGGGCAGCGTCTTCCTGTGCCGCTGCGACCAGCACGGCGCGCTGCTTCGACGCGTCGTCGCTAGCCTGCGCCATGGCGTCGGCCCGGTGTGCGGCAAGCCCGGCATGCTCGGCCGTCATCGCGGCTTGCTCTTGCTGAGCGGCGAGCCGCGCGGCCTCCGCGTCGCGCAGCATCGACACAGCTTGCGCCTGGCGCTCGGCGATGATCCGCGCGATGGGCCGAAACAGAAAGCGCCCGAGCAGCCAGACCAGCACCAGCACATTGACGGTCTGCAAGAGGAGCGTCGACCAGTCGATCTTCATCTTCGCGCTACTTCACAAAGGGATTGGCGAACAGCAGCAGCAACGCGATCACAAGGCAGTAAATCGCCATCGTTTCGATCATCGCGAGTCCGACGAACAGCGTGCGCGACACCGTGCCCGCTGCATCCGGCTGCCGCGCGATGGCATCCATCGCGGCCGCCACTGCGCGTCCCTCCGCGAGTGCCGGGCCGATTGCGCCGAACGACACAGCCAGCGCGGCAGCGGCGATGCTGACGATTTCAATCAGGTTCATGTCTGTCCCTTTTGCTGGTTGTGAACGGGAAGATGCGCTTCGCCAACCGCGGCGCCGATAAAGACCATCGCAAGCACGGCGAAGATGTAGGCCTGCACGGCGCCCGTCAGCAGGTCCAGCGCCATCAGGGGAATCGGAACGAGCATCCCGGCAAGCGACAGCACGATGCCCACGACGAACACGCCGCTCATCACATTGCCGAACAGACGCACCACGAGCGAAAAGGTCCGCGTGATCTGCTCGACTACATTGAGGGGAATCATCACCCACGTGGGCTCGGCGAACGTTGCCAGGTAGCCGCGCATGCCGCGCGTGCGCACGCCATGCACGATGGTGGCGAAGAACACGACCAGCGCGAGCGCAGCATCGGTTTCCAGATGGGCAGTCGGCGGCTCGATGCCAGGCACGAGCGATGACCAGTTCGCCACCAGCACGAACACGAACAGCGTGCCGACCAGCGAGCGATAAGGCGCGGGTCCCGTTTGCATCGTGTCGCGAATCTGCGCATCGATCGTCTCGACCAGCAGTTCGAGCGCCGTCTGCGTGCGGGAAGGTTCGAGCGATAGCCTGCGTGTAAGCAGCGCCGACACGACGGCCAGGCTCGCGATGATCGCCCACGTCACGATCACGGGCGCCGTAATCGCGATGGGGCCGGCGTGTATCAGCGGCTCGGTTGTCAATGGCGAGTGCATCATGCTTCGACCCGGTGAAGCGCAAGCGCAACGCTGCGGGTCCAGATGAAACCCGCTGCTCCGCCCAACAGCGCGAACGCGCCCGCTTTCGCCAACGCGAAAAAAAGAGCCGCCGATACGGCGAGACGCGCGACCTGGATCGCCAGTGCGAAGCGGGTGCGCCCCGTTGCAAAACATGCTGCGTTCCAGCGCAACGAAGCGAAGTGAACACCTCCCGCCAGCAACCCGACCGCCAGTCCGATTGCGGCAAGCGCCAGCGCGCCATGCAGACCGCCAAAAACAGTATCAGTCACGCTTCCTCCCTTGCTGTCGGTGCATCCACTTCCATGCGGACCACAGTCCGAGCGCGGCGCCGATCATCAGCAACGGCGCCGAAAAAAACACCTTCGTTCCTGCCATTCGGTCGAGCCAGCGGCCCAATGCGAGACAGGCGAGTGTCGGCAAAACAATCGTCCAGCCAAGAATCCCGATCTGTCCAAGCCGTGCGGCAAGCGAGGGTTCCGGTTCGTCCCGCGCGAGCACATCGCGCTGCGCGGCGCGGCGCGCAGCGTTTGCCATGCCGTCCTTTTGACCCGCATCGTCCGGAGGTTGCCCGGTCATTCGAACTCTCCCCGTGTTTTCTGCGGACTCAGGTAGCGCAACATCTGCCGCACGGCCTGTGCATGAATGCGTGTCTGCTCGACCCGGGCGCGGCGGATCGCATCGAGACGGTTCGCGCGCGCCCGATGCACTTGCGCTTCGAGCCCCGCCAATGAGTCTCCCGGTTCCGCTTCACGGCAAGCCAGAGAAACCGTCGTTCCATTCGATACGATCAGAACGCCGCCATCCACCGCGCAAAACTGTTCATTGCCGTCGGGTGTCGTCCAGCGCACCACTGACGCGCTCAACAACGTCACCATGTCCGCGTGCCCCACCCGGATGCCGAAAGCGCCGCTCTCGTCTTCCGCACGCAACGAACGGATAGCGAGCGTGTCGACCACCACTTCGCTGGGCGTCGCGATGGTCAGTGTCAGCGTGGTGAGCGGCACGTTCACTTTCTCCCGTCAGGCCGCGGCGCGCACGTCCGCGTCTTGCCGGCTGCGCATCTCTCGCTCGCGCGCCTCGTCGAGCGTACCGACCATGTACAACGAACGCTCTTGCCAGTCGTCGCATTCGCCGTCGAGAATCGCCTTGCATCCGGCGAGCGTGTCGGCCAGTGCGACGGACCGGCCGGGCTGCCCCGAGAACGCCTCCGTGACCGCGAAGGGCTGCGTCAGAAAGCGTTGCAGGCGGCGCGCGCGTTGTACGAGCTGACGGTCCTCGGCGCCGAGTTCCTCGATGCCGAGGAGCGCGATCACATCCTGCAATTCACGCTGACGTTCGATGACGCGCCGCACGGCATTGGCAATAGCGGCATGGTCATCGCCCACGACGAGCGCATCGAGCAGGATCGACGTCGAGGCGACGGGATCGACCGCAGGGTACATGCCTTCCGCCGCAAGCGAGCGCGACAGAACCACCATGCTGTCGACGTGCGACGAAATCGTCGTCACGGCCGGGTCGGTGAAATCGTCGGCGGGAACGTAGACGGCTTCGATGGCCGTCACGGCCGCTTCGCCCACCGACGCGATGCGCTCCTGAAGCGCCGCGACCTCGCTCGCGAGCGTGGGCTGATAACCCACCCGCGACGGCATGCGCCCGAGCAGCCCCGATACTTCGGCACCCGCCTGCACGAAGCGGAACACGTTGTCCATCAGCAGCAAGACGTTCTGTTTGCGCTCGTCGCGGAAGTACTCCGCGACGGTCAATGCGGTGAGCGGCACCCGCCAGCGGGCGCCCGGCGGCTCATTCATTTGCCCATAGACGAGCACCGCGCGCGGCAACACGCCCGAGCTGCGCATGTCCGAGAGCATCTCGTGGCCTTCCCGCGAACGCTCGCCTACGCCCGCGAAAACCGAGATGCCGCCGTGCTGCTCGGCCATCGCGTGAATCAGTTCCATCACGAGCACGGTCTTTCCCACGCCCGCGCCGCCGAACATGGCTGCCTTGCCGCCGTGCGCGAGCGGCGTCAGCAGATCGATGATCTTGATGCCCGTCGAGAAAAGCCGGGTGGCGCCCCGCTGGACGGACAACGCGGGCGGCGGCCGGTGGATGGCGCGGCGCTCGACATCGTCCGGCAGCGGACCTTGTGAATCGCACAGTGAGCCGGCCACGTCCAGAAGCCGGCCAAGCGCGCACGTGCCGACGGGAACCTCGATCGGGCGGCCCGTCGCATGCGCCGGCATGCCACGCGCAATGCCCGCCGTCGCCTGCAAGGCAAGTGCCCGCACGACGGTATCGCTGACGTGCGCCTGTACTTCGACGAGCACCTGCCGGCCGGCTGCCACCGATACGAACATGGCCGTATCGACGGCGGGTAGCGTTTGCCCGGTGAAATCGACATCGATGACGGCGCCGCGCACCGCGATCACCCGGCCGGCCGCCGGGGCTGTGCCGGCCTGCCCGTCGTTTTCACCATGCTGGATCGACACGTTTTCCGCTCCATAGCGAATTCATGAACCCCTTCAAGATAACGGCCCGCTGCGTGTCAAAACTGATCCTGATCAACGACAGCCCGATTCTCTCGAATGCCGCCGGAAAAGCTTTCTAATCGTGAACCGGTTGACAGGGATCAATGGCCGGGGCGTGAACCGTTCTACGCTCGACAGGACTGATCTCCAATGAGCGATGCGCGATGACGAAGTCCCTTCTGTTCATTCCTCTCCTGTTCGCTTTCTGTGTGCTTGCGGGCTGCGGCACCGATCGCCCGCATGTACGCAATGACGAAGCGCAGGCGGCATTCTCCGAGGTTCTCGATCTGTATAACGACCGTCTTTCACTGGCCGACGAAGCGACAGCGCTGGCACGCCCCTACCTGCCAACGGGTTCGTCCGTACTCGCGGATATCGCCAGTGCCCGCTCGAGTGTCGCCGCGCTGCATGCGACGCCGGAATTCGTCGAGGCGCCGGCGTTATTCGCGCGCTTCGATGTTGCACAACGTCAGTTGACAGACGCGATGTCGCAATTGATGGTCGCGTGCGAATCCGTGCACAGGCTGAGCGTGACGCCGCGCTTTCGTCAGCTTCAGGCACGCCTCGCGACGTCGGCGGGACGGATCGCGGCTGCGCGCGATCGCTACGACAGTGCTGCGCGGCGCTACAACGCTTCGCTGCATGACTTTCCATTTAGCCTCGCGCAAGCCATTCATGCCGATGCCGGGAAGCCAACCTTCTCGGTGCGCGACGGTTCGCCCGTGCACCGCCGGCCCCGCACGGACTTCGGCGCACTACGCGGTTCGCTGCGTGTCTAGCGCGGTCGAGCGCACGACGCCTCTCTGTGCGGCGTGCCATCTGCTGTCACTGCTGTGGTTCCCTGCCGCAGCAGTATTCTTTTGAAGGAGCAAAACATGACGCGTCACATGAAGGCCGCCGTCGTTCATCAGTTCGGTGCGCCGCTGAGTATCGAGGAAGTCCCTGTTCCCGAAGTCGGGCCGGGCCAGATTCTGGTCAATATCAAGGCGTCGGGCGTCTGTCATACCGATCTGCATGCAGCCGACGGAGACTGGCCCGTCAAGCCGTCCTTGCCCTTCATTCCGGGCCATGAAGGCGTGGGCTATGTCGCGGCCGTCGGCAGCGGCGTGAGGAACGTGAAGGAAGGCGACCGGGTGGGCGTGCCGTGGCTCTATACGGCCTGCGGCTACTGCGAGCATTGCCTGAGCGGCTGGGAAACGCTTTGTCACGACCAGCAAAACACCGGCTACTCGGTCAACGGCGGATATGCGGAATATGTGCTCGCCGATCCGAACTACGTCGGACACCTGCCCGACAACGTCGCATTCGACGAAATCGCTCCCATTCTCTGCGCCGGTGTCACCGTCTATAAAGGCATTCGCGTGACAGACACGCGTCCTGGCCAGTGGCTGGCCATCTCAGGCATTGGCGGCCTGGGTCACGTGGCCGTGCAATATGCGATCGCGATGGGCCTGCACGTCGTCGCCGTCGACATCTCGGAAGAAAAGCTCGCGCTCGCACGCAAACTGGGCGCGAAGCTCACGATCAATGCGAACACGACGGACCCCGCGGCCACGATCCATAAGGAAATCGGCGGAGCCCATGGCGTGCTGGTAACAGCCGTATCGCGCAGCGCATTTGCACAGGCACTCGGCATGGTACGGCGTGGCGGAACGGTTGCGTTGAACGGCCTGCCGCCCGGCGACTTTCCGTTGCCGATCTTCTCAACCGTGCTCAATGGCATCACGGTGCGTGGTTCGATCGTCGGCACGCGTCGCGATTTGCAGGAGTCGCTGGATTTTGCTGCACAGGGCAGTGTCCGTGCGCATATCCATCGCGACCGCCTTGAAAACATCAACAAGGTGTTCGGGCAATTGCGTGAGGGAACTGTCGATGGGCGCGTCGTGATGGCGCTCGACTAGCTTGCGAGGACAGGCGTCGTGAACGATTCAGCGACGCCTGTCCCTGTCCGATACGGATGGACGCGCCGTGCTCACTCTTCACACGCCCCATTCTGCTTCCAGCCGGGTGGCCAGCTTGTGCCTGATTTTCCGCGCGAAGCTCTGACGCAGCTCGCCATCGATCCGCTGATGCACGTCGTGCGTGGTAATTGCACATGTTGCGACAGGCGTCTGATGCGCCGTACCCGCGAGTTGCTCCAGCGCAGGCTTTGCCCCGCTGCCGCCGAGACAGCAGAACAGCGCGAGGTGCCGGATCTTTGCGCCATGCTCGGCGAGCCATGCCAACGCAGGTGCCGAAGCATGGCTGGCCCATACGGGAGAACCCATCACGACCAGTTCGTAGCCCGATGGATCGTGCAACGCGGGCATGATCCTGACCCGACGCCGGCACAGCGCGTCGATCAGTGAACGCAGATAGCCGCGCGCGCCCGCGCGCGACGCGTTCGCGCCCTGCTCACAGATGGGTTCGATATCGGCGCCAAGTTCCGCCGCCAGCATCTCCGCGATTCGACGCGTCGTGCCGGTGCGTGAGAAATACACCACAAGTATCGTGCTGCGAGGTTCGGACACGTCGGTCTCCATGGGTCGTGGCGGCGATCTGGCGATAACGGCGACGCCGGATTCATTCCATGTGCATCCCGCCGTTGATGGCGAGATTGGCGCCCGTCATGAACGCCGCTTCATCGGAGCAGAGAAACGCCACGAGTGCTGCGACCTCTTCTGGTCGTCCGAGCCGCCCAACAGGTATCTGCGGCAGAATCTTCGTTTCCATGACGTCGTGGGGGACGGCCTGAACCATCGCTGTTGCCAGATACCCCGGCGACACCGTATTCACCGTGATACCGCGCTTCGCGACTTCCAGCGCCAACGACTTCGTGAACCCATGCACCCCCGACTTCGCAGCCGAATAATTGGCTTGTCCGAAGGCACCACGTGAACCGTTCACCGAACCGACATTGACAATACGTCCATAGCCACGCTCGACCATGCCTGGCAGAAACTGCTTGGACATGTTGAACAGTCCATCGAGATCGGTGCGCAGCACTACGTCCCAATCAGCCTTGCTCATACGGGCAAACGTCGCGTCGCGTGTGATGCCGGCATTGTTGATGAGGATATCGACCTTCTTCAACTCATCGAGTACGCGTTTTGCGCAACGCTCACACGAATCGTAATCGGTGACATCGGCTTCATACGCGTGAAAGTTACGGCCCAGATCACGCTCTTTCATCAACCACGTCGCAACGTGGTCATTTCGCGTCGAGTAAGACATGGCCACTGTGATGCCGGCATCGTACAGCGCCCTGCTGATCGCTGTCCCAAGCCCGCCCATGCCGCCCGTGATGAACGCCACACGTGCTGTTTCCATGTCAGACTCCCGTGCCCGTTGCCTGATGGACAGGCGATTGAGTTGCATGCTCCTCGGGCGACGGTGCAGCGCCATGAACGATCGCGTCCTGACATGCCCGCAACCACGCACTAAAGCTGCCGATGGGCGCCTCGATGCCGGGCAGTTTCTGCAGCGGGGAAAAGCAGAACGCACGCCATGCGCCGGACCCAGAGGTAAGCGCCTCCACGAATTCCGCCTGACGCCTCGCCATCTGCATGCATGCATCGCCCCATATCGAGAAACTTTCGTTCGTGTATTGCCGTGTCGCTGACTGGATCGCACTGATCAGACCGTACCCGTCGCCCGAACGTGACAGCGCCGTTTCGACACGGCGCAGGGCATCGCGATCGCGCGCAAATATCCGGCCGGCCAACGTGTTGAGATCGCGACACCAGTCTTCGGCAACCTCGGTCACGTGTAAGGGCGCTGCCAGTTCCGCGCGGCACAATTCGAGCGGCGCAACAGCATCGGATTCTCGCTTCATGATCAATGCTCCACAGTCGGTGAATGGCAAAAGCTCCTCCCCCTAATCTAGCTGCGCATCACCGGAATGGATTGACCTGCATCAAGCCGACTTCCCGGATCCCGGGCCTTGATCTGCATCAACCGCCGCGGCGGATCGCCTCATAGACTCAATTGCACCGCGGGTGTGCGCCCGCTTCTCCGTATCGACACCTGGAGCCTTGGCGATGAGCTACCCAAGCATTCTCGTTCACCTGGACACGGGCACGCATGCGCAGTCCCGTCTCGAACTGGCGTTGCAGTTCGCGCATCGCTTCCACGCAAAACTCACGGGCGTCCTGTGCACCTTCACACCAGATCCGCATGCGCTCTTCGTCATGGCTGGCACCGTCGGTTACTACGTCGAGCACGAGCGGCAACGGGAAGACCGCTGCGCGACGCTCCAGCATCACTTTCACGCAGCGCTCACGCGTAACCAGATTGAGGGACGGTGGATCGCGACAACCGGCTATGCGAACGATGTCATGCCGCCATACGCGCGCCTTGCCGACCTGGTCGTCGCGGGCCAGACCGATCTGGACGATCCCGAGTCGTTCGTCGCCGAGCAGTTCATCGAGAATCTGGTGATGGCAGCGGGGCGTCCCGTGCTGGTGGTGCCGTCAAGCGGCTCTTTCACGGAATGCGGCAAGCACATTCTCATCGCATGGGACGGAAGCCGCGAAGCGACACGTGCGGTTCACGATGCGCTGCCTTTTCTGTCGCACGCCAGGAAAGTGACGCTGATTACCGTCAACGCGGAACGGGACGCGCCGGATTGCCCGCGCATTCCCGGGGCCGATATCGCGGTGACGCTGGCACGTCATGGCGTGAAAGTCGAGGTCCGCGAAGTCGCCGCCGAACGTGACACGCCAGTCGGAGAGGTCCTGCTCTCTCAGGCCTCCGACCTTGACTGCGACATGATCGTAATGGGCGCGTACGCGCACACGCGTTTGCGGGAACTGGTGATGGGCGGCGCGACGCGCACGCTCCTCCGGTCGATGACAGTCCCCGTTCTGTTCTCGCACTAACCTTGGGAGAGGTGCCATGTATAGCCGCATACTCGTTGCACTCGACGGTAGCGACACGGCGTCGCGCGCGCTCGATACAGCATTGAAGCTCGCTGTGGAACATGGGGCGCAGTTGTTGCCGCTGTACGTGATCGACGTGCCCGTGATCGCCTACGACGCACCCGGCTTCGATCCATCCATCATCCGGGACGCCTTCGAAGAAGAAGGCAAGCGCATCTCATCGGATGCCAGGGCTCGCCTTGAAAAGCGCGGCGTGACGGGCACGCCGCAAGTCGTCGAGGTCACGCCGCCCGGCGAGGACGTCGCGCATCGCATCAACGCGATGGCCGCGCAATGGCATGCCGATCTGATCGTCATGGGCACGCATGGCCGGCGTGGCTTCCGGCGTCTCGTGCTGGGAAGCGTCGCGGAACGCGTGCTACGAAGCGCAGCCTGCCCCGTGCTGATGATTCCGGCACGTGCCGCCGATCTTCCCGCCGGTTCCGCTGCTGCAACGTCCAATGAAAAGGCATTGACATGAGCTACAAAACGCTGCTCGTCCATATCGACGATAGTCGCCACACCCCGATCCGGATGGCGCTGGCGCTCGATCTTGCGCGGCGCTGGGATGCTCACCTGATCGGGCTGTACGCCGTGTCCACCGACACATTCAGGCGATCGTTCCCGCAGGACGATCGCGCGTCGTTCGCCACGTTCGAAGCACAGCTGGCCGAGCGCCAGCAGATCGGGCACGACGCCTTCCTCGCCGCTGCGGAGCGTTCCGGCCACCGCAGCATCGAATGGCGAGCGCCACGTGGCCCTGCCCTGGAGGTGGCCACCCTGCATGCTCGCCATGCAGATCTGCTGATACTCGGTCAGGACGATCCACGGGATGCAGCGTCGTACGTTGCCCCAAAGTTCGTCGGCAGTCTGGTCCTCGACGCGGGCCGTCCGGCGCTCGTGATTCCTCATGCCGGCATCGTGAACTCGCCGGGAGAAAATATCCTGGTCGCCTGGGACGGCAGCCGCGAAGCGGCGCGCGCCGTAGCGGACGCGCTTCCGTTACTCAAGGCGGCGCGTTACGTGTCGGTCGACATCGTACAACGAGCCGAACCGCATTCGGAGGCACCCGTCGGAGTCGATGTCGCAGCGTGGCTGGACAGCCACGGCGTCAACGCGTCGTTTTCGCTGACGCCGCCCCGTCCCGCCACAAGAACGGGCGCATCGCTGCTCGCTCGCGCGTCGGATCTACACTTCGACCTGATCGTGATGGGCGCTTACGGGCATTCCCGTGCGCGTGAGCGGGTATTCGGCGGCGTCACGCAGACAATGCTCGGATCGATGACCATACCGGTGCTGATGTCTCACTGAAAGGGCGCCCGGCGTGGCGGTGACAACAATGTGCTCCGAAGGTCATCCGCCTCGCCGGCAAATACGCGTCCACGACAACACGCATTCAGACGGGCCACGCACCGCTCCCTCCGAAAGCGCAGGCCGCCCGAATTTACGGGAGATGGGTTGAATCGTGCCGCACGACGAGCACCGGCTTTTGCGTAGCACGCAGAACCGACTCGGCGACACTGCCGAGCAAAAGCCGCCGCGTGCCACGCCTTCCGTGCGTGCCAATCACGATGACGTCGGCGTCGCATTCATCAGCGGCCCGCGCCAACACCGTGGAAACGTTTTCACCGTATGCGTCGATGGCCCGCACGGTTCCGCGCACGCCGGCTTCGCGCAACACCTGCTCTGCCCCTTCGAAGACCCTGCTGGCAATGCTCGCGGCGATACGCGTCTCAGGCTCGAGGCCATATGCGTTGTCGCCTTCCGCCGGCCACTTGCCTCTATCCACGACGGACAGCACCTCCACGACCCCATGCGACAGTTTGGCCAGCCGCACGGCTTCTCCTAGCGCGCGCTGCGCGCAAGCGCTGTCGTCGAGCGCGACGACGATTCGTTCATACATGGTCCACCTCCGTCCAATATGCCGCTGCCCGGAAAGGCGCGGATTGAAGGTAATTGACAGTGTGGTCCTGCTCGCTCCGTTGAACTTGACTCACGTCAACGGCTGCCCAAACCTCAAGTGCGCATGCCGAACATTCTGCGAACTTCCGACTGCGGCGGCTGACGCTGCGCGACGCCGCCGAACGCGTAAAATTGAATATGAGCCTGAGCGGTCTCGGGCTGAATGGCGGGTGTTTCAGGCTAATCGTCAGAACATATGTAAAACAGCACAGATACCCGCCACGCGGGGACCTGCATGAACGTCCGGGTTAGCAACTGTTCGCGATCGAGCAGTCCGTGCTAGCGGATGTCGTGCGAACTCGCGTTGCCAACGTGGCGTCATGAGGCATTTGCGCCGTATGCGAGGAACCGTCGATTCCACCATACGAACGCCACATGCCTCGCGGTGTCGCGCAGATCGAGACCGCGCAGAACACAGATTTTTCGATATTCGTGACGTTCCTGCTGCTGTCCGTTCAACACGGAGAGATTCCGTCATGATCAAGGTTCTGCTTGCAGACGATCACACGCTCGTGCGTGATGGATTGCGCCATATTCTCCGGAGTGCAAGCGGGTTCGACATCGCTGGCGAGGCTTGGGACGCCGTGACGACCATTGCGTTAGTCCGGAACAATGATGCGAATGTGCTGGTTCTCGACCTGTCGATGCCTGGGCGCAACGGCATTGAACTCATCAAGCAGATCAAGGACGAGAAACCATCGTTGCGCATCCTCGTGCTAACCATGCACGCGGAGCAGCAGTACGCCGTGCGAGCCTTCAAGGCCGGCGCGTCAGGCTACCTGACGAAGGAAAGCGCGAGCACCGAGCTCGTCGGCGCCGTCACAAAAGTCGCTTCAGGCGGCGTGTACATCAGTCTTTCGATGGCCGAACGCTTCGCCCAGAATCTGAACGAACCCGTGGACGCGTTGCCGCACCACAAGCTTTCCGACCGCGAGTTCGACATCTTCCGGCGCATCGTCGCCGGCCAGAGCATCACCGAGATTGCAAATGAGCTCTGCCTGAGCGTCAAGACCGTCAGCACCCACAAGACCCGCATCCTCGAGAAGATGGAGATGCCCAACGAAAACGCCCTCGTACGCTATGCAATACGCAACAAGCTCATCGACGACGAGGACGACCTCTGAAGATCGCACGCCCGTGCCAATCTGACTAGGATTTTTCCTACAGCACTGCCGGCATTCCTATCTCGTCTTAAAGCAACACCGATGTATTTTTGAGATACGTCCGCCGATACTGGTTCACATGGAGAAGGTCATGTCGGTACCACGACTGACATGCCAAGTGCGATTGCGTTACCTTTGCGCCGCGCTCGTCCTGAACACAACACCCAACTAACAACGATTGCTCGCAACAGCAGAGATACGTCTCCTGTGCGAGGTATCCGCGCACACCAAGGCGCTCCGTACAACTGCCTCGATCATTAACGCGTCACGCGCGCACAACTGAGCAAAGAGGAGACGATGATGCTTTCGCCGACTGCCCACATGCCCGATCGGTTTCCCGCGCGGCACACTAACGTCATTCCCATTCAACCGGCCACCAATGACACGGAGTCAAGGCAAGGCACAGTCCGCTGCTCCACGTGCTCGATGCGTTCAATCTGCATGCCGCCCGAATTGAGCGCTGAGGATCTGGCGAAACTGGATACCGTCATCTATTCGAGCCGCTCCGTCAAACGTGGCGACACGCTGTATCGCGCCGGTGACGGATTTCAAAGCATCTACGCGATCCGGGTTGGATCCTTCAAAACCGTCGTGATGCATCGTGATGGTCGCGAGCACGTGACAGGCTTCCAGATCGCTGGCGAAGCGCTGGGTCTCGATGGCGTATGTGCAGGTCAGCACAACTGCGATGCAATCGCGCTCGAAGACAGCGTCGTCTGCATCATCCCGTTTGCCAAACTCGAAGTACTGTGCCGCGAGTTGCGGCCGATGCAGCATCATATCTATCAGATGATGAGCAGCGAAATCGTCCGCGAGTCTGGGCAAATGATGTTGCTTGGCACCATGTCCGCCGAACAGCGTTTAGCGGCGTTTCTCCTCAATCTCTCGAAGCGGTTCAAGAGACGCGGCTTTTCGGCCGCTGAGTTCAATCTGCGCATGACGCGTGAAGAGATCGGCTGTTACCTTGGGATGAAGCTGGAAACCGTCAGCCGGATGTTCTCCAGGTTTCAGCGCGACCGTCTCGTCTGCGCGAACGGCAAGACGGTGAAGATCACGGACCCGGACGGGCTCGCAAGAGTTTGATTCGCCGATGCCCCAGATGCGCCTGACTTCTGCCAGGCGCCTTGTTGCCACGGCCCTGTCCTCGAATACCATTGCGGGGGATTCCCTCACTCGGCACGCGTCTGCACACGCGTGCCGCCGCACCTGCGGGTTGACGCTTTTTACGCTGCTCCCGCCTCGCCTCAATGCATCGCCAGAAGATTGACCTGCCTCAAATGTTCCCCAACGTTGCGTGCCACGATGAAGAGAAGTCCATCAAGGATCGAAAGGAACAGTCCCATGAGCACGCCCGTGTCGACCTCTGCCTGGCAGATCGACGAGCACCTGTTCGACGCCCTCGCGCCGATGAAGGAACAGATCCGCTTCGCGCTGCAATATGCCGTGCTTGCACCCTCGAATCACAACGCGCAACCCTGGCGGTTCATCGTGGACGAGGACACCGTCCACCTCTGCGCCGACCGCACACGCGCGTTACCCGTCGTCGATCCTTTCGATCGCGAGATGCTGATCAGTTGTGGTGCGGCCTTATTCAATTTGCGCGTCGCGCTGAGCCATTTCGGACTCGCCTGGTCGATCAGGGTTTTCCCGTCCGACTTTGATCCCGATGTCGTCGCGCGTATCAAGGTCACCACTACAGGTCCCCACGACCCGTCCCTGGCGAATCTGTTCTGTGCCATAACGAAACGCGTGACAACCCGCTCGCCGTTTGCTAATGAACCCATCGCCGAATCCTTCAAAAACGGGATGATCGATGCCTGCGAGGCGGAAGGTGCCATTGCAATCTGCGTAGATGAAGAATCTTCCCGCCAGTCCATCGCGCAGTTGATCGCGGAAGCCGACCGCATGCAGTTTGCCGATCCACGCTTTCGCCGTGAGCTCGCAAGCTGGATTCACCCGCGCCGGCACTCCGACGGCATGCCGGCGTATGGCGTGGCCGTGGGTAGCCTGCTCGATTTCGCACTACCGCTTCTGGCGTCAGTCGTTCGTGTATTCGACGTCGGTGCCGGGACGCCCGCCACCCATCAGCGGCTCGTCGAGGGCTCCCCGCTGCTCGTAGGCATTGCGACCATGCGAGACGACCGGGAAGCCTGGCTGGCTGCGGGGCAAGCGCTCCAACGTATGTTGCTGGTCGCCACGGCCAACGGGTTGACAGCGTCGTATCTGAATCAGCCCATTGAAGTCGCTACGCTGCGCGATCAACTCAGATCCCTGCTGAACGTCGACGCCGTGCCTCAGTTGTTGCTGCGCATCGGCCGTGGCCCAGATGCGGACCATTCGCCGCGGCGAGCTTTATCTGAAGTCGTAGATTGATGCGGGGAAATTTGCCTTCGGTAATGAAAAGAGAACAAATCCTGAACAGACAAAAGGAGTCGTTGTCGTGATTCATGCACGCCCCATCATTTTCCTTGCCTGCGCGTCGAGCCTATTCCTCGCCAGTGCGAGTCAAGTCCGCGCTCAATCAAATGAACCGGGTGGGTTGGTCGATCAGCATCACTGCATGTTCTGCCACACATCCGATGCACCCTTTCTTGCGCCTTCGTTCCATCAGATTGCAGATCGTTACCGCAACGTACCGAACGCAACACAGATGCTCGAAATCAAGCTTAGAAAAGGTGGGCGTGCACATTGGGGCGACACGGCCATGCCGCTGCCCCCGGAACGCGGCGGGCCCATCTCAGCAGAGGACGCTCACCAGTTGATCCAATGGGTGATGACGCAATAGCAGCCGACCGACTAACACTCGATAGATGCGGTCTCGTTACTCGATCAGAAATCGGGAAGAAACCGCGCTTGATCGGATGGGTTCACGTCAAGGCGCTAGCCTTGAGAGATCGCAATGTCACGATGCAAGCGCTCTGGAATGAAATAAAGGCTCCCGAGCGCGTGGAATGGCGGCGCAGCCGCCCTGTCAATGCTGCCGTCTGTCGATATCGGTTGCGGCCTGCAGCCATTGTTCTGCCGCATCGAATGCGCAGCGAACTGCCTCTTCTGGATTTACTTTCGCGCAGTGGCCGATGGGCCAGAGGTCGTGCGCAGGCGTGATGAGGTCGAGGCGAACATCGTACGTAACGCTTCCCGCCTGGGATCGAACCGCTTCTATCGCCAGATGACAGTTCGGGACAAATGCGCAAAAGCGATTGAGCCGCACGAGTTGAGACGCCGCCTCGGCCTCGAGTTGTGACGTTCCGCAGAAGCCAAGATAGACAATTTGCATACCGATGCCCATTCTTTGCCTCCTACTCTTGCGAGCGTTTCCCGCCACTAGTTCAACCACATGGGGGCTCCCGCACATCATGACTCGCGCCCGGATAGGCTCGTTGACCCACATCAATCTTCAAACGACGCTTCAACGCGTACAGGAGAGATCGTTCGAACCAACACTGCGACGCGTCTTATCGAATAACCATAACACCATGATCCGTTGATCCGTAAAGCAGGCACCGGGGGTGATCCTGCACGATGCGCTCCACCAGTTCAAGGTGCTTATCACGAGTCTCAACGATCAGGAGAACACACCCGCGCCGTATCGCATCAATGAAATGCCTGTACCGCTCACCCGCCTCCTCGATACCAAGCGTTGTCGACAGCCACTCTCCGAACCCGACGCCAGCGAGCGTAAGTGCCAACACGGCACCTCCCGCGACCGTCACACCAATAGGCAAAAGCATCATCGCAGCAAGCCCTGCGATCGTTCCGACCACCGCGCCTGCTGCTATCCCGCGCGCCACAATCTCCTTGATTTCAGAGTTTTCGACCAGCGGTGCTTCCGGTAATTCGTCAAGCGCGATATCCTGGTTTGCAACAAGGTGAATATGACGACGCTCGATCCCGCCACGCACCATTTCGCCCACTACAGTTCGCGCGACGTCGGGATCGGGGAGGAGAAAATACACTCGGCGCATGCCAAACGCTCCATTCCGGTTTGCGTACTAATCAGGATACGAAGGCATAACCTTGGCGCGTTGATCTGTCTCAATCCCCATGGAAACAGCAATTGGCTGCACATCCGGATCGAGGCTCCGAAGCACATCGCTCCTGCCAGGCACCGACGCCACTCGTTAGTCTTTCGTGCAGTCATCCATTAAAAGCGATGACGCAGCCCGATCGCCGCCACCAGTTGATTGCTGCCTGACGCGCGCGGGAAGTTCGATATCTGTGCGCCATGAATTCCTGTACCCTCAAGCTCGTTGGCTCGCTGATAGATCACTTCGCCGTACACGTCGCTTCGCTGGGAGAGGAAGTACGTGTTTAACAACCCGACCTGATGCCATTTCGGATATCGCGTCCCCGCCGGCGTGTCGAATCGTCCGTAAGTAAAGACGTAGGCAGCGGATATATGCCATTTTGGCGTGACGAAATAGCGCACGTTCACCTCGATGTTATCGAAGCGGACGGCGTCGTGCGGAAGTTTTATCGCGGTGTCCGCCACGTTATTGATCGACGTGGCGTTGTCGAGTCGTGTCTCGCTGAGTACGAGACCGAGCGTCGCTCTGGTAAGCCTATAGTTCCCACCCGCGGCGTAGGTTCGCTGACGGTCCGCGTTAAACGGCGCGCCAGCCGGCTCCGCGCCATCCGTATTGGCAGTAGCCAGATTGGACGCGTGATTGAACTGGAAATAGCCAGCACCAACGCGCATCTCGCCGAGGTGATAGCTGGCGCCAACGCTGTATTCCCGGCTATCGCTAAAGGCACCTGGCTTGTTTGAAAAACCGTAGGTGCCGCCGAACGCGAGTCCATGTATATCCGGACTCGAATACTTTACTGCGTTGTTCGTGCGAGTGTAATTGTCGAGGTTGTCGTTATCGAAAGGGTGCGCGAACGCCGTCCCGCCGTATGTGGTCCCACCCAGCGCGAACGGTTCGACGTATTGCACGACTGCATCGAATTGCCTGCCCAACGTCAGCGTTCCTTTGCTGCGGGAACTCAACCCTACGAATGACTGGAAGCCAAACAAGCGTCCTTGTTGCGCCGCCGCGCCCGTCATTACCGAGAAGCCGTTTGTCAGCGTCATGATTGCGTTCAGGTCGTTGGTTATCGGATCTTCTCCCGTGAGTATCCAGCGGCTTATGTTGACGTCGCCATTCTTAATCTGCCATGCGGAATGAGCACCTGCTGTGCCTCCTGCATCGCTGACGTAAGCGATCCCTGCATCCATCGAACCCGTGAGCCGCAACGAACCCTGTGCATGCACGGCTGGAGCGGCCATAACGAGAAACAACCCTGACTTCCACCATGCATGAGGGCGAGTCAATCTGATGAACTTGTAAATACTCGTGACGTGCGCGAAACGCGCAGCGGCGTGGCGCTGAGCCGTAGCCTCGAATCTTTTCATTGAACGTTGGACGTTGTGATATTGACGCCGGCCAGTAGTCTCCCTGACTAAACACCGTGGCGCTCGATCTGATTGGCAAGCAAAATCGATCGCCTTTTTACCATCACGTCGCCCGTGCATTGAGACGCCAACCTGTAACAGTCCCTTCTCACACCGAAAGCGAATCGCGCAGATGCACATCCGCTTCCGTCAGATCGACAACCCATTCCTGAGCACACGTCAAAGCGGCATTCATGCAACTTCCTGCAAGGGACCTTTGCTCGACAGCCTCTGATTCGGTTTGTCGCGCTGCCGATAAAGCGTGTGCAGCAAAGAAAAGCCATCACTTGCCGCACCACACGGCACCGTCGACGACACCACATCAAGGTTGGAAAAAATGAAGCTGTCCTTCTCCCAGAAGCTTTGGCTATCACTCGTACTGAGTCTTTCTTGTCTCACGGGAATATGTATCCGTGACGCTTTCCAGACGCGACGCATTCAAATGGAAGAGCGAAAAGACGATCTGATGCATGCGACCGAGATCGCACTCGGGGTGGTTAAAGCGCTCGCGGCCGAGAGCGCGTCAGCGACGATGCCGGAGGCCCAGGCCAAAGCGAAAGCCTTGGAAATTCTTCGCAACTCGCGTTATGGAGAGGATGGGTACTTCACCATTCTCGACTCACGACCGGTCATCCTTATGCACCCGATTCATCCGGAAATGAACGGGAAAGACGCGAGCGGTTACCGCGATCCGGACGGCGCTTACGTATTTCGTGACTTTGTCCACGCAGTGGGCCCGCGCGGCAATGGCTTTACCGAATTTTCGTTTCCGCGGCCCGGCGCGCGCGAGGCGTCCCGGAAGATTTCGTATCAGTTGCGCTACGCGCCCTGGGACTGGATCATTTCCACAGGGCTATATGTCGACGACATCGATACGGAGTTCCGCGCTGCGCTGTACCGCAGTCTCGGGTGGCTGGTCGTCGCCGCCGCGTTGCTGTCCGCAGCCGTCGTCGCGCTGAATCGCAATCTGATGCGTTCGCTTGGCGGCGAACCTTCCTATGCCGCTGAAATTGCTGACAGAATCGCTAGCAACGATCTGACGGCTGTCGTCAACGTCGCGCGCGGCGACAGTTCGAGCCTGCTGTTTTCCATGCGACGGATGCAGGCGGAACTCACGGGTACGATCCGCACTATCAGCCGGTCCTCCGACGCAATCGCGTCGAGTGCGCATCAACTCGCAGCCGGGAATCGGGACCTTTCGCAACGAACCGAAGAACAGGCGGCGTCGCTCGAAGAGACGGCCGCGAGCATGGAACAGCTCACTGCAACGGTTACGCAAAACGCGGAGAACTCCAATCAGGCGAGCAGGCTGGCCGAGGAAGCAATGCGAGCAGCCGAGCACGCCGGTAGCATCGTAGACCAGGTCGTCGGTACGATGAACGAGATCAATGCCGACTCCGGAAAAATGGCGACGATCGTGGACATCATCGAGGACATCGCCTTCCAGACCAATATCCTGGCCCTCAATGCCGCCGTTGAAGCAGCACGTGCGGGTGCACTGGGCCGGGGATTTGCCGTGGTAGCGTCGGAAGTCCGTTCCCTTGCACAGCGTTCATCCGGAGCATCGAAGGAGATCCGTGAACTGATTTCCGATTCCGTGCACCGGGTTCAGACTGGAACCCGTTACGTTCAGCAGGCTGGTTCCGCGATGAGTGGCATTACCACTGAAGTCAAACGCGTGACGGGCATCATGACCGAGATAGCATCGGCCTCTCAGGAACAGAGCAAAGGCATCGGCCAGGTCAGTGAGGCGGTGACGCAAATGGACAAAGTGACCCAACAGAATGCCGCCATGGTCGAGGAGGCGGCCGCCGCGTCACGCTCTCTTGAATCTCTCGCTCACGACCTGAACGCCGCGATATCGATGTTCAAGCTGTAACGCCACTGCCGTTAATGCGCTAGACGTGAGTGATTGCAGCAAACGCAATCCGTGCGTAATCGGTAACGAACTGTTCCACGATTCGCCCGGAATTCAAGGCGTTCGACTATATACAATCCGGTTCGTCGTTCAAATGCCATCGAGGTCAATCATGTTGAGCGACGAGGCACATGGGCATCGGGATCGGTCCGTCCGGTCTTTCCTTCGGTGGGCCAGGACAAGCGATCGTTTTACAGCAAGCACCAGGCACTTGTTTGCCGACCTACCCGCTCATCCGTGAAGCGGTATGCACCGCGCCGGCATGCAACGCCGGCGCGAAGATATTGCACCGTTGCCGTTTGTTAGAACACGTGCAGCAGTGCAACGCGGTAGACCATCTGGTTGCGACCCGAAGACACGTCTGCCGAGCCTGGAATGTTCGCAAAGTCGAAATCGGTGCCTGTATTTGCACTGACCGCATGCTGATAGGCACCTTCAGCGAACACCGACGTTCGTGCTGACAGATCATAATTCAGCTTCATGCTGAGTTGATGCCACTTCGGATCGAACTTCCCAACGGTTGAGGAAAGCTGAGCCTGGGTGTACGTGTAGCATGCGCCGAGATAGAGAGCGGGTGTGAAATGATAGAGTCCGCTCACTTCGAAGTTATCGAACTTCCATGCGTTCCATGTGCCGCCAGTTGGTTGGGTGGTGCCGGTGAAGTACGCATTCGATGTTGGCGCATAGACGTCGACATGCGAATAGGCAAATCCAACCAGCGTCTTGCCAAACGTGTAGTTGACGCCAACCCCGATGTTCTGCTGTGAACGTGCATTGAACGTATTGTCGCTTGTCACCGCTCCTGACGAATTGGCCGACGACGAGGTCGAAGAGCTCGCGTTATTCAGCTTGAGATACGAGCCACCCACCTGTAGCCCTCCGTTCTGATACTGCGCACCGAAACCGTACAACCGGTTGTTTGAGAATCCCCCCGCCTGGTTGCTGAATGCGTACATGGCCTCTGCGCTGAAGCCATGAATGTTCGGCGTAACGTACTTGACCGAGTTGTTGACCCGAAACGAGTAATCGGTATTGTCGTTATCGTAAGGGTGTGAAAACAGATAACCCGTCCAATTGCCATTCGCCGTCATGGGAGAAAACATATCGACGCTGGGGTCGTACTGTCTGCCGACTGTCACTGTGCCATACCGATCGGACGCGATGCCGACAAAGGCTTGCCTGCCAAACTCTCTTCCACCCTGCCCCATCTTTCCCGTATTGACGTCGAAACCGCTTTCAAGCTGGAAGATAGCCTGGTAACCGTCTCCCAACGTCTCATTGCCCTTTAGACCCCAGCGGCTTCCGTAGTCGTAACCACTTTGCATCTGGTATGCGTCGTGGCCGCGCGCATTGGTCGTGTAATTAAAGCCATCTTCTATTTTCCCGTAAAGCGTGACGCTGCTTTGTGCGTTTGCCGATGTCGCGATCACAAGTGCTGGCAACACCAGACATATTTCTTTTCTCACCACCGCTAGCCCCCTTCCGTTGAATGTACTGACGTATCGTCGAACAGCCGATCAATGATCGCGCCACAGGACATCCGCGAACACGAATCAACCGATCGACGCCGAACGTTAAGTCATTCAAATTTCCTCGCGTATCCGCGAAGCTGGAAAGGTCCTTTACGCCTCACACAACACTTCATTCGTGGCTTGATGTTCATCGCACTGAATCCTCATCTACGTGGCCCTCCTGACTCCGATGAACCCTGATCCCCCTCGTCATAACTCCCATGTTCCTGTGGCGCAGTGCTATTGCGATGCACTGCAGCAGCACCTTCGGCGGCGAGGTTTTTGTCCCGGTAATGCGGATCTCTGCCTGCGCCGAAACGCGATCCCGCGAGTCGGAGCTCGATGATTTCCGCTTTGAGCTGATCTCTCGTGAGATCGGGAGATGACTGTGCAAGCACCCAAACAGGAACAGCAAGGACAAGCGCGACGGGCGCCACCTGAATGCAACGAAGCAGATTCGATTTCAAACTGAGACCTTACGGTAACGATGACTCTCGACACGACACCTGGTTTGAGGTTTCGCGCAGTCTACTTGTGTGACAGTTGCTCGTGAACCGTGGCAACTGGAAGGGATTGTTCCGGAAAGCGCTCTTGTTCCGGCCTGGCCGCTCGGGTGAGCGTCCTGAACTTCGTTATAGAAGTGAGTCCGTGTACAAACGCGGTCGTTTAACCTTTGCGCGATCTAAGTCACGGAGGTTTGCGTACGGTCGCATTGACCGATTCATTGCGAGGCTGATCCAGATCAATCGCGCAGAGGCACGCCAGTGACTTAATTGTCTTATCTCGAAACCCGCGAGGTCGCGACATGAAGAACCTGGCCGACTTATTGCCGCATGCATCCGTGCCTGCGCCGCAGGCAAAACCCGCCGTATCACCGACGAAACCTCTGCGCCTTGGTTTGCTCACGGCGCTGGTCATTGGCTCGATGATAGGTAGCGGAGTCTTTTCGCTTCCGCAGAACATGGCATCGGGAGCGGGCGCGGGCGCGATCCTGCTCGGCTGGCTGATCACAGGCATCGGCATGCTGATGCTCGCCTTCGTCTATCAAACACTTGCCAGCCGCCAACCGGATCTCAACAACGGCATCTACGCGTACGCGCGCGCCAGCGCCGGCGAATTTGTCGGCTTTAACTCGGCGTGGGGTTACTGGGTCAGCGCGTGGATCGGAAACGTCGGTTACCTTGTCATTGTGTTCGGCACGCTCGGCTATTTCTTTCCTGTGTTCGGCGACGGAAACACGCGCGGGGCCGTGCTTGGCGCGTCGATCGTCCTATGGATCATGCACGCGGTGATACTGCGTGGTGTACGCGGTGCGGCGGTGCTCAACGCAGTTTCGACGATCGCGAAGATCATCCCCCTTCTCCTGTTCATCGTGCTTGCGATGGCTGCATTCAGGAGCCACATTTTCACGCAGGACTTCTGGGGGGCGGCAAAGCTGGGCAGCGCGTTCGCGCAGGTAAAAAGCACGATGCTGATTACTGTGTGGGTGTTCATCGGTATCGAGGGGGCCAGTGTATTTTCAGCGCGTGCGCAACATCGCGAGGACGTTGGGCGCGCGACGCTGATCGGCTTCTTCGTCGTGCTGCTGTTGCTGATGGCGGTGTCGCTCCTGTCGCTTGGGATTGTCTCCCAGGGCGAACTGGCGGCGATGAAAAACCCGTCAATGGCGGGTGTACTCGATAAGGCAGTCGGCAGATGGGGCGCCGTGCTGATCAGCATCGGCCTACTTGTCTCAGTTGGCGGCGCCTTGCTGGCCTGGACGCTGCTCGCTGCTGAAACGCTGTTCACTCCGGCGAGCGACGGCGTGATGCCAGCATTCCTGTCGCGCGAGAACATCCACGGCGTGCCTGCCAATGCACTCTGGGTGACCAACGGCCTGGTACAGCTTTTTCTCATCATCACGCTGGTTTCGAACGCGACCTATCAGGCGCTCATCTCGCTCGCGACCTCGATGATCCTCGTGCCGTATCTGTTCTCGGCGATATACGCCACACGCATTGCGGTGCGCAGCGAAGGCTATGCACAGCCGGATCGCGCGAGGTCTCGCGACATTGCAATCGGCGCAATGGCAACCGCGTACTGCTGCTGGCTGCTGTACGCGGCCGGGCCGAAATATCTGTTGCTCTCCGCTCTGCTCTACGCGCCCGGCGCAATCCTCTATTGCTGGGCGAAACGCGAACGCGGAACCCGCCTGTTCAAGCTTTTCGAGCTTCTGCTCCTTGCAGCGCTCGGTACCCTTGCCGTCATTGCCGGCTGGCTGCTGTGGAACGGCGGACTTAGCCTGTAGACCACGAAGGATAAAAAGGAGAACAACCATGACGCATGGCGTGTATTCCGAAGTGGGCACCTTGCGCAAAGTGATCGTCTGTCGCCCGGGACTCGCTCAGGCGCGCCTGACGCCCGCCAACTGCCATGACCTTCTGTTCGACGACGTGCTTTGGGTATCGCAGGCAAAGACCGATCACTATGCATCCGTCAGCACGATGGAAGAGCATGGCGTCGAGGTGCTGGAAATGCATGATCTTCTCGCAGACGTCCTGCAAGGGCGGGAAGCCCGCGAGTGGATTCTCGAACGCAAGTTAACGCCAGGCGTCGTCGATGCAGAACTGGGCGCACAGCTCGTGCCCTGGCTTGACGAAATGAAGCCGGAAGAACTCGCTGCAGAGGTTTTCTCGAAGATCAGCGCGATGTTCTTGCCTGTGAGCCTGCGAACCGATTCCGCCAGTTCGCAACTCGGCCGCAAGGAATCGCTGAAAGACACGGCGCGTGTGTTGGGGCGCCTCTACGACGGAATTGAGTATCGTGGCTTTCATCAGACGACGGTCGAAGAACTGGCCGCGTACTCACATGTTCCCGTCTGGAACGGCTTGACCGACGAGTTCCATCCGACTCAGGTGTTGGCCGACCTCCTGTCCATGCAGGAGTTTGGTGATAAACCATTGCATGAACTGTCGTTCTGTTATCTGGGTGACGCTCGCTTCGACATGGGTAATTCGCTAGAATGCAGCACGAACGCAACACTACTGCCCAGCCCCGTCATCAATGCTCGTGCGGCGACATGGGCTGGAGCCTTGAGTCCGTGATAACGCGGTAGTTATCGCGGCACGAAGCACTTCCAGCGTATCCGGAATCGCGCGAAGAGTGATGAGCTTCGATCGAGCGGCACCAAACAAACGATGACGAGCGCGCACTCGCAGAACGGCGGCCGCGCGGGCGTTTTTAAAAGACGCATCGTACCGGCTATTGCGCGTATAGTGATTTCACATGCCACTCCCGGCGTGAAAAGGGAGCGATCATGGAAACGCAGGTCTCTACGTCATATCGTGGGTACACAATCGACGTCTCAATCCGACCCAGCGAATCAGATTGGATGAAGGGTCGTCTCCGGTATGCAGCTTCGTGGGTGATCATTCCACCGGATGTATCGGCGAGACAGGTCGAGAACCTGACGGAGCCATCCAGATTCCTGACGCGCGATGCCGCATTGACGTATGCCGAGCACACGGCAAGGAAATTCATCGACGACTGCTTCGCGCCTGCCCCGGCGAACAGGCCGCAGTGTTGAACCCCATTCTCTTCCCCGGCGCATTACGCGCGAGGCGCTCATGTTTCGAGTGATCCCATATCGCGGCTTCGAGATCCGCGTAACGTTGACGCCAGTTGAGCGCGACCTTTACAGCGTCACGTTCCAGATAACGGGGCACAACATCAGTGCTGACAATCTGGATGGTGCGCTCATCAAAGTTCGCCATGGTCCTTTCACGGAACGTTGGGCGTATCTGGTCGCGGAAATTGCTGGGCAAGCGGCGATCGACGTCCTGGCAGGGCCGCAAGGTGACTGACCAGTAACGCCTGAGTTTTGCCACCCTCGGACTTCCGGCAGCTCTTTTTGCGCGTCTGAGAACCGGATACCTTCCAGCCGCCTACTGCTAAGGCCGGACAGTATCGATGCAAGCGACTCACCGCAGATGGCAATGGGCTATGTGACGCATCTGGCCTTCGACCTGGCGAGAGTCAGTCTCGAACAGTTCCGCGACGGAACACACAAATAATCAACGAGAAGCACCCGCCGGGACGCAGTACGACGCCCGCAGTGGCGGCAAGCGCGATGCCCCAGGAGAGGAAAGTCGGATTCATGTAGTAAGCGAGTTGGGACTGGCCCGATCGCGGCGAATGCCGCAGGCCATCTTCAGGGAGGTGCCGAACCGCAACCAGAGCGCGAGCGAACCCGTCGACACGGCGCCCAGCACGAGAAATGCCGTCGCGTAGCCGAAGTGCTGCGCAAGCATGCCGCCCAACGCAGGGCTCAGCGCGGCACCGGCGCCCTGCACCGTCATCACCACGCCCTGACCCACGTTCACGCGCCCGGTGCCCTGCAGCAGCCGCACGACGAGCGCCGGAACAGCGACGCTTTGCAGCCCCGCTCCAACGCCATCGAGCGCCTGCACGGGCCACACGCCCCAGGCCGTAATGAACATTGCTGCGACGAGGCCACGCAGCGGCAACGCGAGAAAGGTGATCAGGATGACGCGCCAGTACCCGAGGCGCTCGATCAGCCGGTTCGCGACGCACGCCGCGGCCACCATCACCAGTTGCGCGACCACGATTGTTTGCGCGGTGAACGCGCTCGGATCGCCCTTGTGCGCGGCGACGACGGCAAGGCCGTAGAGCGGCAGCATCGCGGCATTGCCGAGATGAAACATCGCGAGCGCGGCGGACAGCAGCAGCAATGGCCTGCAGGTCAGTAACACGCGAAAACCGCTCGCGTGCTCGTGCTCCTGTGGGGACGACGTCGCGGCTAGCCCCCGTGCGCTGTCGTGATCGATCGAATCGCGACGGATCAGCAGCGTCGAGATGACGGACAATGCACCGAAGCCGCCCGCAAGCGCGAAAATCGCACCGAACCCATAGCGCCAGCCCAGCCAGCCCGACAACGCCGCACCGACGACATTGCCCGCGTGATTGGCCACCTGGTTGCGGCCGAACTGCCGGTCGAAGCCGCGTTCATGGAAGATTCCAAGCGTCACGCCTGCCACCGCAGGTCCAAGCGCGGCGCCCGTGACCGCCGTGAGAATCTGCGATGCCGCAACCATCCAGTACGAGTGCGCCACCCACAGCACGAGCGAAGCGAGCGTTGTCATCACGCCAGCCGTGACGATGATGCCGCGCTTGTACCGGCTTGCGTCGACGAGTGCGCCGGCTGGCGACGTAGCGAGCATGCCCGCGATGCCGCCAAGCGTCATCACCGTACCGATCGCATCGGTATGCCAGCCCTGCGCCTGCAGAAAGACGCCGAGAAACGGCCCGATGCCCGCCTGCACATCGGCCATGAAGAAGTTCAGTGCTTCGAGCGCGTACTGGGGGGTCATCGGTCGCTCACCGTTGTTCTCTACTGATTCGCCGTCGCAACGCTTTACGCGTCAACTGCTGCGTCGACCAGTTCGGCGATCTCGTCCACTTCGATGGTTCGCCCGTGCCTGGTCCCGATGCCGTGCCCCCACGCCTGAACGTGCACCTTCGGCATGAGGTATGACGCCAGTTCGGCGGCCGCATGCGGCGGCATCCGCAACGACGTGCCATCGTCCAGCAGCGCGCCGCGCAGCTCGCCCTTCGGACCGAATAGCGGCAGCACCACTTCGCCGCTCGCCTGCATCGGTCTGCGCTCCACTTCCGGCCGCTGATGTTTCTCGCCGTCGTGATGCGGACCTTCGTCGAGAATGACCCTGCCCGTCTTCGTCGTGACTGACACGGCCGCGATCATGTCTGCGCTGCGCGGCTTTACGCCTCGCACGCGGATCTCGTCGCCCACCGCCACATGCCGCGCGATCTGTCGCGACAGGTGGGGCGGAAAGTGAACCTGCCGCGGTTGACGCGAACCGAGCACCAGGCCGTCGAGTTCGCCGTGCGGGTTCAAGAGAAAACGCGTCACCGTGCCGCGTGTTTCGGGGAGGCTGTCGGGATCGATCCAATGCATGTCGCTAGTCCTTTTTCGATGGTGGTTTATCTGGCTGAAGTCGTACGCAGTTCGAGGCCAGGACTCATAGGTGTGCTCTGATAGATGTGGCTCAAGGCGCCGGTAGCGCGCGGTCGTAGAGGCGGGTCAGGTTGCCGGGCGATCCGAATGCCGTCGCCTGCAATGCCGTGCCGTACTGGTTTCGGGTGCCATAGCCCTGCGCAGAAACCTTCACGCCCGTTTGCACGAGCGTTGGAAACTGCTGGGCGACCGGCGGTGTGAGCTTGATCACGGTGCCGTCGGCGAGAATCACGCCATCGGGTTCGCCGCGCGGTGCAGTCGTGACGTGCGCCACCTGGCCCTGCGCGCTCAGGCGCGACAGCCCCGCGCCGCGCAGTTCACGCGGCAGCGGCAGCGCCCCCGGCTGCGGCGGCTGATCCACCAGTTGCTGGCCGCTGCGGGTGTCGATGATGCGCTGCGCCGTCAGATTGCCGGCCGCATTCCGCCACCCGCTAACCTGCACCTCGTCGCCCAGGCGAACCGTCGCGGTGAGCTGTGCGCCCATGTGCGGCGGGAAATGCACGAGCACGCCGTCGCTCGTCAGAAAGCCATCGACATCGCCATCCGGATTGATGAGAAAGCGCGAGACGGTGCCCTGCGCGGTAACAGCAGGCCCGACGTCGGCAAGCGGCCCGCCGCCGCGCGGCGGCGGGAACGGCACCATAGGAGCCATGTCTCGCGGCGGTACGGGTGGCATCGCGCCTGTCGCGACGGGAGGCGGAGGCGCAGCGGGCGGCTCGGGTTGCGTCTGGGCCGCGCATCCCGCGCTCGCCACGACGAGCGCCGTAACATGGATTGCATTCAGGACGCGCGCCGTCGCATGGCGGCGCGGGTACTTCGGTATCGCTTGCATGGTCCACTCCTTCAATTGGCGTGGAGTGTTTTGCAAGGGCTATGCCATTGACCGAAAGCCCGTGGCGCCGGGCAGCGATGCGATTGAGCCGGAACGCAGTGTCAAGCAACCGGACAGTTGCTGTCCGTTTTCCCGACACCTGGGCACGTCAGGCATCAGAGTCGGACAGGCCCAGACTCGCCAGACGCGTGTAGAGCGACTGCCGGCTGATGCCGAGCCGGCGCGCCGCTTCGGCGCGATTGCCATCGGCGAGCGCGAGCGCTCGCGTAATCAACGCACGTTCAAGTTGTGCGAGCGCTTCGTTCAGTGGAAGTTCGAGGAGGCTCGCGGGAATCGCGTCGGCCGGGTGCGTGCCCGAATCGAACAGGAAGGCGAAGTCTTCACGCGTGAGCAGCGAAGAGGACGCGAGCGCATGCGCGCGCTCGATCGCGTTCGCCAGTTCGCGCACGTTGCCAGGCCAGGTGAAGCTGACGAGCAGGCGCTGGGCGTCGGCGGAGAGATGCTTGCGCGCCTCGTCGGACGGTCCTGCCAGCGCCACGAGAAAGTGTTCAGCCAGCGGCAGGATGTCCGCTATCCGCTCTCGCAAGGGCGGCATGTACAGCGGAATCACATTGAGCCGGTACAACAGATCCTGGCGAAACGTGCCCGCTGCGACCATGCTCGGCAGGTCGCGATGGGTCGCGGCTACGAGGCGTACGTCGACTGCAATCGTGCGGCTGGTACCGAGCGGCGTAATCGCCCGCTCCTGCAGCACGCGAAGCAGCTTAGCCTGCATCGCCAGCGGCATGTCGCCCACCTCGTCGAGAAAGAGCGTGCCGCCGTGCGCCTCTTCGAAACGGCCGCGCCGCTCCGCATGGGCACCCGTGAACGCACCCTTGCCATGGCCGAACAGCTCGCTCTCGAGCAGATCCTGCGGAATCGCCGCGCAATTCACGGCAACGAACGGACCGTCGGCGCGCGCTGACGCACGATGCAGCACGCGCGCGGCCACTTCCTTGCCGGTGCCCGTTTCGCCTGTGATCAACACGGTCGAGTTCGTGCCCGCCGCACGGCCGAGGCGCTTCTGTACGTCGCGCATGGCTTCGCTGATCCCAAGCAACTGCGGTTCGCGTGAAGACGGCTCTTCCGCAAACGCCTGCGCCGCTTCAGGTGCCGGCGCATCGACACGGGCCGCAAGGATGCGCTCAAGGAGTCTCGCGATCTCGTCGCGGCCGACCGGCTTCGTCAAGTGCTCCCAGGCTCCGAGCCGCATCGCGCGGATCGTGTTGTCGCTGGTCGCATACGCGGTCAGCATCACAACGGGAACCTGCTGCGGACCTGTCAGTCCGCGCAGCGACTCGAGCACCGAGAGACCATCCGCGTCCGGCAACCGGAAGTCGAGAAAGATACAGTCGGGCATCGGATGCTCACGCAACGATTCAAGCGCTGCTTCACCCGAGCGCGCCTCGAGCGGCGTGTGGCCAAGGTCGCGGACAGTTTCTGCGAGGCCGTCGCGAAAGGCGTCGTCGTCGTCGATGATCAGGATGGTCGCCATGGTATGTCGATCACAAAGCAGGTCTGATTGGACTCCTGGGCGAGCCACGCGCGGCCGCCATGGGCCGACGCGATCTCGCGAACCACAGCAAGGCCGAGACCCGATCCGTCGGGCCGGCCCGTCACGAATGGCTCGAAGATGCGCTCGCGTTCGTCTGCCTTCACGCCGGGACCATCGTCGAGCACCTCGAGCCTGAGCCGCTTGCCGCCGTCGTGGGTCGTGGCACGTGCCCGGACCGTGACGTGTCCGCCGGACGGCGCATGCCGCAGTGCGTTGACGATCAGGTTATCGAGCGCGCGTGCCAGTTGCGCGGCATCGAAAGCGGGACGCGTGGCACAGGAATCGGCTTGCGACGTCAACGATATGTGCCGGTTCTCCGCGCCCGCTTCATGCGGACGAACGACATCGGAGAGCCACGCGGGCAGATCGACTTCCTGGGCGCGAATGATGACCGGCTGGGTTAGCGCAAGCAGGCTCGCGAGCTGCGACTCGACACGCCCGACCTGCTCGATGACGGTTCTCAAGGCAGCCTCCCGGCGTGCCTCGTCACCCGCGAGCGCGTTTTCCGCCTTGAGCCGCATCGCCCCTACGGGATTGCGGATTTCATGCGCGATCTGCGCGGCCATCTTGCCCAGCGCGCCGAAGCGCTCCGCCTGCCCGAGCTTTGCGCGCAGTTCGCCCGCTTCACGCTGAAGACGGTCGGCGCGCTCGACGTATCGATTGAGCGCGTCGACGATGTTGTCCAGATCACGTTCGCCGAGCCGCTCGATGTGCCTGCCCTGTTCAAGCCTGCCGTTCGGCGCAAGTGCCAGTTCGAGTTGCGTGAGATTACGCTTCCAGCGCCTGAAGGCCATGGCGAGCAAGAGCGCCAGCACCACGATGATCGCGAGTACGCCTGCCAGCAAGGTCGCCGCGCGCTGACCATACGGCCCGAACGGCGGGCGGGCGCGCGTGAGCACCCATGTGAAGAGCCCGGCATGATGCGGGACGGGGCAGGCGACGGCGATCACTGCATCAGCACTCGCGGGTACGACGTCCGCCCGCATCTGGCCGGTGCTGGCTACATTGTGCAGCGTGCGGAGAATGAGCGGCGTCTCCGCCTCGGGGATGTCGCGCTTCACGCCACTGCCTTCATAGGTAGGAAACGCATACGCGAGAAAGCCATTCGGTGCTCCGGCCGTGGGTGCGACACTCCAGAAGCCGCCTTCGATACCCTCCGTGCGGATCAGCACGAGATCGAGCACGGCATGCATGAGATCGACGTCAGCTTCATCCGGCCGCCGTATCGACAGATCGTAGCGCGATGCAACCGCCGTGCACGTCGCTGTCGCCTGTTGTTTCGCGGCATCGACACGCTCTCCGAGTGCCGACGACAGCATCAGCCACACGGCTACGATCAACATGCCACACAGGATGGCGACGAGTATCCAGAGTACGTAAAGCTGGGTGGAGAACGACGGTCTCGGCATAAGGAGCCTGCACGGGAACTGAACGAGGATGATCATTAGCAAATTCTCTGCCGCCATCCGTGGATGACAGCGCGTTCGTTCAATTGTGCCTCAGCGCGATAGTGCGGCGGACCGGGATTGCGAAAACCGATGCGTTCGCTTTGTTGCGGCATCAGTGTTCTATGCGGAAACACAGGCCGACCATGGATCGACGAATAAGAGTGCGTATCGCTTTCAATTGTTACAAAAAACTCGCGCAACGTCTTTCGTCACGACCTAGAGTCCATTCCACGCATCTGACAAATGACCGTCGTGGCAAAGAGGCCAGTCATCATGAACCGAGGTTTCTGATGCGTGAGAAAACCGTTTGCTATGCGTAGTTCAGTCTTGACCGATGCGCTGGCGGTGACCAGCGTTCGCGTTCTGTGGCGATCGAAGCGGTAGCACCTAAGGCGAGCGAACAATGGCGGAAACAAAACGCGCCGACGAAGCCGTCGTTGAAAACATCGGCGAAGAAGCAAGCCACTCCACTGATTTCGCAACCGCTAGCAGGCTACAGCACGTTGCTACAGGCCGCAATGGAAAGGAGCCTTCCATGCGTTGCTACAAGCCCCGTGTAGTGTTGAGTAGCATCCCGCTCGTTATTGTCCTCGCCACAATCATGCCGACCAGTCGTGCTGCGCCCGTTCTGGTCTCCGGTCCTAGTCCCTTTGCGAGTTGCACCACAGGCGGCCCCGGCACGAACTATCTGAACGCCGAAGTCGAGCCCTGGATCGCCAGCAGCCCGGCCAACCCCACGAAACTGATCGGCGTATGGCAGCAGGACCGATGGGACAACGGCGGCGCGCACGGCCTGGTTGCCAGTTCATCGAGCGATGGCGGTTTTACATGGAGTAAGCCAGCGCCATTGCCATTCAGCGCATGCGCGGGCGGGACAGCTTACGAGCGCGCGTCCGATCCGTGGGTGTCGATTGGGCCCGATGGCAAGGCGTACGCTGTTTCGATCTCATTCAATCAATCCGACAACAGCAATGCGGTACTCGCTTCGGTTTCGAACGACGGCGGCCTGACGTGGGCGCTACCGAGCACCATCATCGCCAACAACGAACCGACATTGCAGTTCTTCAACGACAAGGAGTCGGTGACGGCGAATCCCGTCAAGGCAGGCGTCGCCTATGCCGTGTGGGACCGGCTGGAATTGCCGAACGGGAACCCATACGCCAACCGGCATACGGCAGCGTTCCGGGGGCCGACGCTGTTCTCGAAGACGACCAATGGCGGTAAATCATGGAGCACACCAACCGAGATCGTGAAAGTACCTTCCCGCCAGCAGACCATCGGCAACCAGATCGTGGTCAATTCGCAGAAGGGAACGCTCTATGACTTCTTCAACCTGATCTCTCCGCCGTTTTCCAAAGCGGCCGGCAAAGTGGCGTTCATCAAATCGACCGATGACGGCGCAACGTGGACGAAGCCGAAAGTCATCTCGGGGCTGCAGACCGTATCGGTCTTCAATCCGAATACCGGCGATGCGGTCCGTTCAGGGGACATCATTCCCGAGCCCGCAATCGACCCGACTACCGGGCGGCTCTACGTCGTGTGGCAGGATTCCCGCTTCAATGGCGGGCAGTACGATGAGATCGTGCTTTCCACGTCAGGTGACGACGGCGCGACCTGGAGCACGCCGATACGGGTCAACACGCCCACAGGACGCCCCGCATTCAATCCGGGCATCGTTGTCAACTCGTCGGAAAGCGTTGCCGTGACGTACTACGATTTCCGCAATCTGGCGGCTGGCAACATCACTTCGCTACCGACGGATATCTGGCAAACGACATCGGCCAACAAAGGCGTCACGTTCGGCAACGAAATCCACCTGGCGGGCTCGTTCGACCTCACGACTGCACCGAATGCCGAAGGATTCTTCGTCGGGGACTATCAAGGGTTGATCGCGATCGGCTCGACATTCGTGCCGTTCTTCGTACAAACGAACACGGGAAATCTCACAAATCGCACCGACGTGTTTGCACAGCCGTAGATGCCAGGGAGCGATTCGATCCGTGAAGCGGACCTGGCGGCGGGTCACTGCACCAGGCGCGGCGGCGTGATGGCACCATAATTCGGTCCCACGCCGCCAGAGTTCGCCGCCTGGCACTTATCCGGCTGATTGCTCATCTGCACGAGTATGTACGGCTTCGATCCGTTGTCCGCCTTGAGAATGCGCACACAGGCAAACGCCACCACGGGCTGATAGCCCGTCCCGACACTGTTGACGACGGGCACCGTTTCGTACTCGCACGAATGGTCTCCGTTAGCGCTGCAGTTGTCGACCGCCGTGAAGAGCGTGTTCTTTTCGCCAGGCTGGATGTACGTGCCGGGTTGCGAGCCAATGCCGAGCGAATCGGCATTCTGGCCTGCGATCAGTCCTCTCACGAACGGCACATCGTTTTGCTGACTGGTCAGTGTCGTCCACTGCCCCGCTTCGCAACCATTTGCCTGATACGCCGACGAAATCTGGAAGACGTAGGGCGTATTAGGCGTCTGATTCACCGTCTGTCCGCTGAGGGGTGCCGTGCTCGTTGCCTGCTTCGGTGAGTTGGTCGAGGTGTTCCAGTAGTTGTCGTAGAGGCATTTCGAAATCGCGACGGGAAAGAGACCGCGGGGACCAACGTACCCTGGTCTCGACACCACCGCTGTCGCAATGGCAGCGGCCGACAGCGACGACACGCCCAGAATGCCCGCCAGATAGACGGGGATGCCACCGTTCGCATTGGCCGTACTCTTTGTCATCGTCACCTGGATAGCCGGCAGATCGTTCGCCCCAGGCGTAAATGGCACTGCCTGCAACTTGCCGGGCGCACCCGTCACGTTCCAGTAACCCGAGGCAATCTGCGTGAACTTGATCGCGGCGCCCTGGACCTTGTTCGAACTCGATGCCGTCGCAAAGCCCGATGCCTTTTGTGTCGCCGAACTCCAGTCAGGTGCCGTCGCCGTGGCATTACCGCACTGCGTACGCTGAAACAGACACGGCGCGCCCGCAAGTGCCGCAGCGTCGGCGGCATTCTGCAATTCGTTTCGCGCGACCAGCAAGTTGCCGATATCGATTGCCAGCGCCGCGAACCCTAGCAGCATGACCAGACTTATCGCAGTGACCACGGCAACGGCGCCTCGCTGCCTTGCTTTACTTTTACCGTGCATGATGGCCGTCTCACTCGTTGTTCATGATCGTGGTGGCCGTCATGACGATCGGCCCCGTGAATGCGGACAACATGGCACCCAGCCCTAACCCTGCGTACTGGTACGAAACGGTGACCGTGAGCGGCGTGCCGAACGTGCCGCCTATGCCGGATGGCACACTGACCGTCGGCGTGTTGCTTGAGCCAAACGTAATCAGATAGTTCTGGCAATAGGCCAGGACCACATTCGTGACGTCCTGTTTGCTCGGCTTCGGATTGCGTAACACGACACCAGCGCGTGCACCTTCGCGACTCGCATTCGTGATCATCGCCTTATCGTAAAGCGCCACCCCAAACTCGGCGGTGCTGAAGATGATCAGAAGCAGAAGCGGCAACACGATGGCGAATTCCACGGCCGCCACACCGCGTTGCGCCCCGAGATTCCTTCGGCGACGATTGTTCGCAACAGGTACATCGCCACTCACGCCATCGTGTGGAAGCGCACTGTCATTTACCCGTCGACTTAAATGCCGGGTGACGGTCGATGACCGGCTCTCACGTGCAGATTTGCGCTTCATGAACTCCCCCGTATTCGCTTGATGTGTTGCCGGATGAATCCGGCTTTCGTCTTGCGCGTCGTATCCGTCAGAGCGAATCGACGCGAAGCGCCTGCAACTTCGCAAATGACATGCCAATGCCGGATACACCTTGCACACATGGGTCATCGCGACTGTTGCTTCGGGTTCTGCAGCGCAGGCCCGCCATGGACGTTTCAGCCTGGACACGCATGATCGATACGTCCGACGCGAGATGTCACGTCTTTCTATAATTAATGGCGTTCGGCTGAATTAACGGTAGCCGTCCGACCTGTCTCACGCTTGAGACAAGGCGGAGAAGCGTGCGAATAACGGAAGCGCATTCGCTTAAGCATCCCTTAAGCAATCGCGGCTATAACCGCTCTTAGATCAGCTTCGCCGCGCAGAAACATTCTTCATAAAAGAGACTCCGCGCGATGACTCGTTCTGCGCTTCGACAGATGTCCAGCCGACGCAACTGTCGCTAGAGGTAACAAACGCGAAACATGGTCACGAACCATTCGTGGCGAAAGGAGCCGGGAATGCAAGTCATTCGCTACGGTTTCAGTCATCAACGATCGGTCAGCGTGCTGTGCGCTTTGATATTGTCGTCGGTCGACGCACGCGCCGAATCGGTATGTCCCGCCTATGTAGAACTGCCGACAGGCAGCGCTTTCAATCTGGCGCGCCTGATTGCGGACACAGGCTCACCTGAGCTTGCACTCAGGAAGATTCGGGCTGCACTCGCGCAAGTCTCCGCTGCGGGCGGATGCCCCAAAGCCGAAGAGCCGAGTGCGTGTCAGGAAACATTGGCCGTCGCGAGAAAGGCGATGGCCGCGCTTCAGGCCTGTACGGCGAAGCCATCGCCCGAAGAAACGGCCGAACAGAACCGACCGGCGCCATCGAAATAGCGCAATGCGTTTTTTAGTGGAAATGCATGTTGTTTCGCAGCCGCTTATCAGCAGTTTCCTTTCTTGGCCTGACCCGGCGGGCAGTAGCCATTGCCCGGCCCTCCCTGCGGCTTGCCTTGCGGTACGACCACTGCATGAGGTTCATCGGGCAAATACACCGCGCAGCCTGACAATCCAGCCATTGCTGTCGTCAACAGGATCATGATTATTTTCATGGCGTGAATGGGGAAAGACCTCGTGGCCTCTCCCGCGCTCCCGGTCTAAAAGTTGAAATTGATACCCGCCTGGCTGCCCGACGACACGTTGACGCCCGTCGATTGAGTGGCGCCGCTCGCGCTATCGGCTTCGACGATATAGCCCCCAGTCGCAGCGGCCGACTGCGACAGCGCGACTGGCAAAGACCCGTTGTAGGTGCCCGTCAACGTCGCCACTGCCGGCGCAGCGAGCGTGTATGCGCCTGTATCGAGATTGGCGTTCGTCGATGTCACCTCGTACGATCCCACGCCGTCATTTTGCAGCCCGCGCATTGTGGCCTGTGCAGATGCCGTTACCGTGCCTGAAATCGTATTGACGGCGGACGACGGCAACGTAATCGGTGCCGCCGATGTTGCGATCGTCGTTTTGGCGCCCGCCGTGACGGGCACAGCGTGAATGACGCCGTTCGCGTGCCCATTAGGTTGCCTGTTATCCACAATCACAACATCGTAATTGCCGTTCGACGAACTCTGCACAAGCGGGCTCAGAATGAACTGGCCGCTGCTGTCCGCGACCGTGCCACGAATGACGTGGCCGTTCTGTTCCGCGTAGACGGTCGCCCCGGCCTCCGCCGTCGAGACATATCCCGCGATACTGCCGCTTACCACCATTGGAGTGGCCGTGACAACCGGTTTCAGGCTGTAGGTGCCATTGCCGCGCGCAACAATCGACTTGCATGCATTGAAGTCGAGTACGAGGTCCACAAGCGTATTGGCCTGGACCGTGAAGGGCTGAATGATCTTGTATCCGCTCTGTGTCGCACTCGGTGTTGCAAGTGACTGCTCGGCCGTCGTGCCACTTACGACAACAGAGTTGGCGACCGTGTTGCCCTGATTCTGCGCGAGTACGAGTCTGATCTGCTGGTATTGGCCCGCAGCAAGCGGCGCTCGACCGAGATCAGTCAGGACGCCATTGGTCAGCGAAAGAAGATCGATCTTCTGCGGCGACGGCAGCGTGATATCGGTCCACCCGCCGTCGGTATCACCGGCAGAAGAACTTGCGTTGACGCGTACCTTGGTGACAGTCACATACACATGATCGAAACCGCAAGACGGTGCATCTGTCATTGCCACGTGCAGTGTGCCAGTGCCACTGCTGCTGTTGTCGCCGGCACCCCCTCCGCATGCAGCCAGCGCAAATGGAATCGCCAGTATGCAAAGCCGCATTTTTGTCGTTCTCATGATTCGTCCCTGATGATCTTTTTGTGTGGACAGAAGTGTACGGAAACAGGCGGTAACTTTGCTCAGAGAATTGCAATCGTCTGTAACGGATTGCGCCCAAGCGTCGACGACCCAGCATGCGTTGTGTGGATGAAAATCACTATCGACTGTATGGCCGGTATTCGCTTATACGGGCGCGGTGAAAGTCATGGTTCATGCCCGCACGGCGCCTTCTATCTTCGCTTGAAGTCAAAAGAGCATTTAATCGCGAAGAGTGCTTCGGTTTCCCCACGGGCATCACAGGTCACGCTCTCGCGGACCGCGCTTTCGTTCAGGCACAGAAGTTCGGCGCACATACCGGCATCCCATGCGAAGACACATGCGGCATCTCGATCGACAACAACGGGTTCGTACGGACGGGCAAAGATCTTCACGACGCGAATATGCTGTCGACATCGTCGCAGACCAGCGTCGAAGGTATTTCGCCAATGGCGATATTCGCTTGGGGTCGACCAGGCGTGTCGCGTCGGCAGTGGGTGAAGGCGCGGGTGTGGTGGCGCAGATCCAGGGCTTTCTGTCCCGCGTTTATTGAACGAACCTGCAGCGTGCAGCGAAACAACGGAAAAGACAAAGTAGAAACGCGCAGGCAGCCTGCGCGTCTCTTACCGAATACCTCGACAGTTACCCTGCGATCAATCCGCGATTTACGAACCGAAGTACACAGGCTTCATCCCATCGTTTGCATCCGGGCGGATCGAGCCTTCGATCTTGTGGCCCACACGGGAAACAGCGCTGCGGAACGCACGCAGTTCGTGATGGCTACCCGACGCTGACGTGCCATCGGCGACGCCGCCGGAATCTGCAGCAGCCGCGACTTGCGTGTTGATCGGTGCGGCCGTCTCGGTGGATTGAGCGAACGACGAGACAGCGGGAATGGCGAGGGCAGCAGCAACAACGAGCGATTGAACGAGTTTCATGATACTTACCTCCAGGCTTGATTTCTCCGCAAACACCCGTTTGCGTTTCAGTGATGCCAGTCTAGGCCGGAGGCGGCTCGTAATTAAGTCCTCGCAGAACAATTGAATGTTGCCGATATAGGTACAAACCCCAAGCGGCTCGACGCGGTGGCAGGCAACGGGTGCTACCCGCCTGGGCCCGTCAGATACCCAATGCGCAGCCGTCTTTGCGATGGTCCGACGCACCGGCGAGCGTGCCGTTTTCCCGGTCGATCATTGCTGCGCGCCGCCGATAGCCCAGTTCGGCGGCGCCAGCCTGAATCCGCGCCGGGTCAGTTTGTCGCGCGTTGCCGCCGGCAAGTGGCTTGAGCTTCGACGACCCCCGTGCCCGGTTGCGGAAACCTGATTCGCGCCGAGCGTTCAGCAAACCACCCTCACCGACAAACCGGCTTCGGCGCGGGCAACGCCGCACACGTCTTGCGATAAGGCATACCCGACATAAACTGCCGCCACTCGGCACAGTCAAGATTGCGATTTGCAATCGCGCAAGCATCCGTCAGCATCGACTCGCTGTCCCAGTTGCGCAACGACACGGTCCGATCCTCATGCAGCACGGCCACGCGACGTCCACCCGGACTGATGTCCACGCTCGACACCGTGCCGCCAGCGGCGCGCAGCCGGGCCAGTTGGCTCCCCTTGCGCAGATCCCACACCTGGCGTTCCCCCTTCGCTTCGCCGCTGACCAGCGCCTCGCCGTTGCCCACGAATACCAGCCGGTCAACCGGGCCGTCATGAGGGCCGAATCTGGCCACCGTTTGTCCGCTTTCGACGTCGTGCAGAATCGCCATCTCATCGTCGCCCCCCGATGCGAGCCGCTTGCCGTCAGGGCTGAACACCAGTTGCCGCACCCGATCCTTGTGCGGATCGGCCAGTTCTGTCATGGCCGCTCGCGAGCCGAAGCGGTACAGGCGCACCACGCCATCGTCGCCCCCCACCGCCAGCACCCGGCCGTCAGGGCCAAACGCGACGACTTCCGACCCGCGCTTCCCCGACAGCACGGTGTCGCGTCCGGTGTCGATCTCGTACACATGAATCGAGCCGTCCGACAGCGTGATCGCAAGGCGCCGATTGTCCCAACTGATCGCAAAGCGCTCGACGTCGGCATCCGCACGTTTCTGAAGCTGCCGAAGGACGCGACCCGTCATATCCACGACATCGACGGTGCCGTTGGCCCGCTGAATAGCGAGCAGCGAACCGTCAGGACTGAATTCGGCGCGGCGCATGCCGGGCTCGCTGCGCAATTGCGTGACATCATCAGGATTCCAGAAGTCCGCGATATCGGTGCCTTCGGGAACCGTCGCCAGCACCTTGCCGCTGCGGTTGAACTCCACTTCCTCAGCGTGATACAGGCCTTTGCCGGACCGCAACACCGACCCCGGCGCAAGCGACCATATGGTGTAAAGCGTCTCCTGTTGATCGATCTGGTACGCGACGGTGTTCCCATTCGGCGCAAACTGAAAGGCGGCCAGGCGCTGTCCTTGCCGGGTCTTGACGCGCGCGCGCCCGCCGTTGACGGGCTGAACCATCTCCTGCCCGCTGGCGAGGGCCGTGGCCAGCCAGCGGCCGTCCGGGCTCAATGCCATGCGAACGGCCCTGCCGTCTTCAGCCGCAACCGTGCCGATCTTTTGCAGTGGCTGCAGCTTCCACACGCTGGTCGTATGAGCGCTTCGAAGCGCAAAAAAACCGCCTCCGGACTCGAACACTGCCTGCAATTCGCCTTCGGCTGCGTCCAATGTTCCGATGACCGTATCCGTCGATTCATCGCGAAGCTCGACGACGCGCTTGCCGTCGGGGTTGGTGTGGAGCAGCACATCGAAGCGGCAGTCGGGTGTGCGCGTGAGCGAAGGGCGTGTGGTCCTGAGCGAAGCTTCAGCAGCCGTCCCAGGACCGGTGGCGGCTACGCCGGGCAGCGGCGCAACGACGATGCTGTCCCCGGAACCGTAAAGCAGCGTCGCGTCTTCGCGGCCGAATCCAAGGCATCGACCGTCGCCGGTGCCGACGCGCTTCAGCACAGGGACACCCGGCTGGCCGGGCATCGTCAACACATGGACGGACGAATGCCCTGCAACCGCGACGAACCGACCGTCGTGACTGACGGCTATCCTGCTGATGTCGGGGGCATTGCTGACAGAGACACGCCCGATTTCCTTCCCATCCCGCGCTTGCCAGGCAATGACGGTATGCTTCGCATCGGCCGATACGAGCCGTGACGTGTCCTGATCGTACGCCAGCGCCTGCACGGCAGCTTCGTGGCCTCGCCAACGCCGCAGCACGGTCCAATTCACCAGATCCAGGTCGATGACGTCGCCGCCGTCGGTGCCCATGGCCATCCGCTTGCCGTCAGGGCTGGTTGCGGACGCGGTCACCTTGTCGCCGATCGGCAGCATTTTGTGCACGCCGTCGTCGGCAATCAGCCGCGCCAGTTGCGTAAGCTGCGCATCCAGCCGAACCGGGGCGGCGCGGCTGGCTTCGGCGCCCAGCAGCAGCGCGCGATCGGGATGCTCCGCGTCCTCGGCGCTGGCGTTGGCAATCACGCCGGAGATGATCGCCTCGCGAGTCAGTTGCCCGGCATGAGCGGTGGCTTCGTCCGCCCGCTTCTGCTGGATAGCCGCCAACTCGGCATCCTTCACCGCGACCGCCTGTGCTTCTTTGGCCCGACGATCAGCCTCGGCGGCGGCGTCGCCCATCTTTTGCAGCTCCACTGCCGCCCGCTGCATCTGTTGCTGGGCTTCCTCGATGGCGAGCTTCGCCCGGATCGATTTCTCGGTCTCCTTGACCAACTGCTGCTTCGCGGCCACGGCATCGTTCTGCGCCATGCGGGCACGGTTTCGTTGCACCGTCGCTTCGTACGCGGCGTATCCGGCACTGGCCAGCAAAGCCATTGCAAACACGAGCGCGAAGCCAACCCACATCGCGTTGCGACGGTTACGCCGTTGTATCTCCAACGCCTCACGCACGCGCGCGGCCGCGGCCGCCGCCGCGTCACGGGCCTGCCGCGCATCGCGACTGTCCTTGGCAACGCGTGTCAGCACGTCGTGGGTCAGTTCGAGCCGGCGCACGCCGAAGCGCTCATCGACGCGCAGCAGCCGCCCGGCCACGAGCCGCTCGATATCGCCGCGCGAGATACCGGGCAGCACGAGTGCATCCTCGAGCGCATAGCTGTCCCGATGGCCGGCGTCCGTGATCAGCTCATCCTCGATGAACACGCGCACGCGCGCGTCGACATCTTGCAGTGAACGCTCATAGAAATCGACCAGTATCTCGCGCTCGGCGCTCGCCACCAGCTCGGCACCGATGTGATCGCTACCCTGTGCGATACGGCGCAAGTTCAGTTCGCTACAGATCACGCTCAGCAGTGCGGGATCGACCTCCATCCGGCCATAGTCGTCCGCCGAAGGCGCTTCGGCGCGATTGCGCCACGCGAGACCGATGATGCGTTCAGCCACCGCCGGCACCACGAGCGCGCTGCCGCTGTCGACCACCGCACGGGCCTGGTAGCCGTCCATCGGCAACAGACGGTAGCGGTTGCGCATCAGCGACGGAATGTTCGCGCGCAAGCCTTCGACGTCCGCGAGGAAGTCTTCGCGAAAGCTCAGGACGACCTTGCAGTCCCGGCGGCTGAAATCGATGCTCTGCGCGGGTACCGCACCGGCATCGAGCGCCTGGCGCAACGCTTCGGGCGGGCGGTTCTCGATCAGGTCCGACAGCTCGTTGACGAACGCAGCAGCGCGACGGCGCGTCTCCTCGTCGACCTGGCCGAGCGTGAACAGCTCTTCGAACTGGTCGAAAACGAGCACGGGAATCACGGCCCGGTTGCGGGTGTTCCAGAACCCGGCGCCCGCGCGATGAAAGTGTTCCCACAGCGACGCCTGCGGCAGCGGCGCGGTTGCATCGACGCCGGCGGCGCTGCAAGCGGCGGCGAGCGCCTGCCAGACCTGGTCGCGCAGCGGCAAGGCGGCGCCGTGCGCGAGACGTATCATCACGGGCAGATGCAGATTCTCGCGCAAACGCGGAAAAAGTCCCGCATTGAGCAACGAGGTCTTGCCCAGCCCCGAGCGGCCGAACAGGACGGTCAGCACTTCACGGCGCACCAGCCGCGCGAGTTCTTCCGCCTCGCTCTCGCGGCCGCGGAAGAAGTACTGGTCCGCCTCCGTGAAAGACGCGAGGCCTGGCCAGGGGCGCGACGGCGTCAGCGCGTCTGCCGACAGCGCTTCGTGACGGGAGTCCAAGGCATCATCGGCCATATCAGCTCCGCCGGCCGCGGCTGGAGATTCGCCGGTAGAGATCGCGCACATGCGTGACGAACGTCTCGTCCGTGCGTGCACCCGGCAGCGTCATCCATTGGGCGGCGCGAAAGCGGTCGGGAAGCCAGTCGCCGTACTTGGGCGTGTCGTCGATCACCACCGGGACGAGGAAGGGCTCGTCGGGCGCCATGCCGCGAGCGCGCTCGTCGGCGGCCATCCACTCGCGCCAGAAGTAATCCCGCCGCCGGCTCGGGTCTTCCGTGGCGCGCGAAATCACGGGCATGAACAGGCTGCTGGTGTCCACGCCGCGCCGGATGTTGCGCTGCCAGTCATCGCCGCCGCGGAGCTCGCTTTTATCGAACCATACGTCGATGCCCGCAGCATCGAGTTGTTGCGCCAATCCTTCTACGGCGTCGAGGTCCTGACTCGAATAGCTGATGAACACCGCCCCCTCGATGGCGCGCGGCGCGACGGGTGTCGACGGTGCCGTCGCAACGCCCGTGGGGTGACGCTGGCTCCAGCGGCTGCGCAACTCGGCGCAGAAGACGGTCGGCTCCAGCGACACGACGCGGGTCGCCGGACTGAAGTCCGCAAGAAAAGCCTTCAGCGCCGGGTCGCGCGCGGCCATTGGATCGACCAGGTACTCGACCGTCTGGCGAGGTGACGAGAGCCGCTCGTTCTTGGCCGCGCGCAGGAAGAAGCGCGCGAGCCAGTCGGGGAGCCGGCAGCCGAGCAGCAACAGATGATCGTCGCGCAACGCATCGAATAGCAGCTTCGGCCGGCGCGCGTCGTCCTGCAACGCGTGCAGGAACTCCAGACGATCCTCGTCGCAGATCACCCAATCGGGCGCTGACGACTGGCGGCCGAGCAGATGGAACACGGTCGGCGCGGCGAGGCGCCCGCGAGGCAGCGGCAGATCGGCAGGTCGATTCGGGGAGAAGCTCACAACGGAAGTGCGCGATTCCCCGCCGTGACGGACAAGGTCGATCGCGCGAGTCAGCAAGCCGTCGAACGAAAGCGTCACGAACAGATCGAACGGAGCCACGGCAGCGAGGTCCAGCAACGCTTGAGGAGGATCGACCGCCAGATCTCTCACAACCTGAGAGGTGCGAACGTACAGATCTTCCTTACGCGCGCGCGGCAGCAGCAGGTAACGGCTGACGACGTCGTCCAGCCGCGGAGGGTTGTCGAACTGAGTCAGGCCGATGCGGAGCTTTTCGGCCAAGCGGGTGGCTACGAGCGCATCGAATCCCAACGATTGACCGTCTTGACTGACGGGCAACAGCCCGTCATCCACCACTGCAACGACCCGCCCTTCGTCGATGTAATCGAGAAGGTCGCTCCAGAAGAATTCGTCGAGTTCTTCCACGAAATTCACTCCTGGAAATGTAAACTCCCCTGCTCATTTGACGGGTGCGGGTAGCCGGCTCCGCCGCGAAGCACTGACGTCTGCCATGACGCACTCGTCATCCGTCGCTCTTTCGACTGATAAAAAACGATTGGATCATGCCTTTTGTCAAAAGACGCCGGTTATGGGAGCAATGAGGTTCGCGCCGGTCACCAATTTGTCTGAACACACTGACTCAGATCGACGATAGAACATCGGGTGGCGCAGCGACAGGGCGCTAGGTGGGACAGCGCACATTCGGCGCTGCAAATTCCTTGCAGGAAAAGCGGCAGGCGGTGAGAAATCGCCTCGTCTGTCGGCGTTCACCGTCGTTCCAGCGCACCCTGCGCCAACGATGCGCCTCCCGTCACGAAGGGATTCTTCGCCCCAATGAACCCGAACGCTGATTTCAATCGCGGATAAATTTTATATTTACTTCGACATACTTAATAGTTATCAGAAACCACCCAATGTCCTGCTCAACGGTGAATTCAGAGCGCGCATGCGCCGCCCAGCGAGGATACGCGCGCAGTACGCTTCAGTTAAGGCCGACGATGAAATTGCGCGGTAAAACTTGTCAGGAAAAGTAAGCGCCATAAATGCGGCGCACCGGGTGGGCTATGCTAATCCCGATGTTACCGGCTCCTTTCTTACTAACTAATGAATAGCTTCGATTCGTCTATTGAAACATATCTGTCCAACATACACCTCGGTCAATTCGCGACTCGCAGCATAGAAGCCATTGCTGACCTTTACACCTTCAAAGGCCTCGTACTCCTACCCCTGCTGTGGTGGATGTGGTTTCAGCAGGGCGAGCGCCGCGAATGGCGGCGACAGATGGTTCTCGCGACGCTACTCAGCGGTGTCGTGGCGCTGTTCGTCGGAAGGCTGCTGACTCACTGGCTGCCGTTCAGAGTGCGTCCCATCTATAGCACCGAACTGCATATGAACTTCGCCGGCAGCAATATCAAGGACGCACTGCTGACGAACTGGAGTTCCTTCCCAAGCGATCACGCGATGCTATGGATGGCGATCGCCACCGGCATCTTCCTCGTGTGGCGCGGCATCGGTGTGCTGGCGATTCTCTATGCCATTCTGTTCATTTGCGTACCACGCGCCTATCTCGGCTATCACTACCCAACCGACTTGCTGGTGGGCGCCGCTGTGGGAATCGGGATTACTTATGTCATGACGCGAGAGGCGATCCGCGTGCGCTATGCAGCTCCGGCGCTGCGATGGATCGAACTACGCCCAGGTCTGTCAGCGATGCTGGCCTTCATTCTGTGCCTCGAACTCGTGACACAGTTCGACGAACTGCGCAAGCTGGCGAGCGGTGTGATCAAAAATCTATGAACCACTCGTTGCGGTGCGGCTGGAAGCGCGTCGGCGCTCGTGTAGCGACCTGGGCCGTCAGCGCATCCCCGGCGCGTCCGCGCTGCTGACGTCCCGTCGTCTGCTGCAAAAGCACAAAGCCGGGCAGCGCCCTGCTCGCCAACATGGTCGACATGCTTGCTGCAAAGCAATGCGCTCAACGTCGATACGGCCGATCCGCTCCACCCCGCCCGATGCGATGAACTCAGCAACCAGAAGGGTGCGCTAGCGCACCGAACCGCGTTTGATCGGTTTTGCCTCAGGTGTACGATTTCCGCAAATCCCACGCATTGCGCGGTATTTGGCTTTGACGACAATATATTTCGTTTTCCTTACGGAACTCACATTGCAAGGAGTGATTGCATGGACATCTCCGCGGGTTTTCCGGTCCCTGAAACGACATTGCCAGACAAGTGGATCGACGTAGATTCCTCAGTGTTTCGAGAGCGTTTCGAGCGGAAGAGCTTCGAGGTCGCCCATCACCTGGCATCTCATCCGCAGTTCCAACTCTCTCAATTGATGGAGTTGACGGAGCGAACCCTGAGAACGCGCCCATCTGATCTCTACTACGACATGGGTGACGTCGCGCCGGGTCAAAAATGGAAAGATACGAATCATGCGTTCTCACCGCTGGATGCGTTGGACCAACTGGAAGATTCAAACGCATGGTTCATCCTGAGAGATGCGCAAAGAGATCCGGCCTACACCGAGCTATACCGGCATGCGATTGCAGAGGTCAAGGATATGATTGGCGGCGGCATCGAATCCAAGATCAGAAATGAGGAGATCATCATTTTCATAACGTCGCCGAAGCGGGTGACGGCATATCACATCGATCGTGAATGCAATTTCATTCTTCAAATCCACGGAGAAAAGGATTTGTACGTGTTTGATCGGGAAGATCGGCAGATTCTTCCGGAGGAGGAAATCGAGCAGTTCTGGACGATCGACAACAACGCGCCAAACTATAGACCCGAACTGCAGGACCGATCGCGCTTGTACAGATTGGCCCCGGGAAATGGCGTTCACGTTCCGGTCAACTGCCCGCACTGGTTGAAGAACGACGACAATATCTCGGTGACTTTAAGCGTAAATTTCCAGTTTATTGACTCTATTCGAGCGGATATCTATCGGGCCAACTATTACCTCAGGCGGCTTGGATTCAATCCCAATCCGCCTGGACAGAGCGCGGTGCGTGATCGGGCCAAGGCAATGGCGTATTCGACGGCGAGTGCCGTCCGCAGAGCGGCCCGGTCCGCTTTGAAAAAAGGCGGCTAGTCCCGAGCCGGCCCGTATGATTCCCAAGGCCCTCGTGGAAACGAGGGCCTTTTGCCTTATGGGCTTTCATCGCGTGCAACCGGCGCCTTGTATATGCACCGGCCCTGCCACCCCTTTCGTCCACCTCACCGCGAAAACGACATCACAAATCGACTACGATGTCTCCCGCAGGTCGCGCGCAGCAGATGAGCACATTGCCGTCGGCAGGCTTGTCGAGCGGTTCCGGCTCATAGGCAACCGTCCCCGAAACAAGCCCGCTCTCGCAGTTGTGACATACACCCGACCGGCATGACCATCGGACGGGCACGTCGCAGGCTTCGGCCAGTTCAAGAATACTTGGGTAGGCAAGCGCATTCCAATGTGCGGCGATGCCGCTGCGCGCGAACGACACCAGTGGCCCCTCGGCGACCTCCGACGGCGGCAGATGCGGAGCGCGCACCGACGTCCCCGTCACGCCAGGATTGAACGACTCGACACCGCCGAAGCGCTCAAGGTGGAGTCGTGAACCCGGAACGCCCATGCGCTCCAGCGTTCCCTTCATGTCGTGCATGAACGACGCCGGCCCGCAAAGATAGACATCGGCATCGACGGGAAGGCCGATCTTTTCCAACACCGTTTGCGACACACGCCCCGTGTCGTCGAAGTCGTCACCCATCCGATCGCTCGCGGCCGGCGCGCTGTAGCACACGTGGCCGCGCGCGTGCTCGAGCATGTTGAGCAAGCGCCTGGATTCGGCGCCGAACGGATGATGCTCGCCATCGCGGGCAGCATGTATCCAGAGAACCTGTCGCCTGGACCCCGCCACCGACAGCGCATGCAGCATCGAGAGGACAGGCGTCACGCCGATTCCGGCACTCAGCAATACAACGGGCCCGATGCCTTCTTTGAGAACGAAGTCCCCGCGCGGAGCGCTGACATCGAGCGTATCGCCCACGCGAACACGATTGCCCAGATAGGTGCCGGCCGCACCGTTCGGCTCCAGCTTCACGCTGATGCGATAGCGGCCAGTCGACGGCGCACCTGAAAGCGAATAACTCCGAAAGAACGCCGGATCTTTAGCGCCCTGTCTCAAACGCAATACCACATATTGCCCCGGACGAGCCTGCTGAAGTGGCAGCCCATCCGTTGCCTCGAACACGAATGAAAGAACGTCGGCGGACTCTCGCTGGATTGCCGCGACTCCGAGCTGTCGAAAGCCTGGGGTGGCCGCATTCGACGTCGCAGCGGGGGCAAGTCCCGCGTTGCCGCTAGTCGCGCCTGAGTCGATGGCGCCGAGTAGCGTGTTGAACGACGCTCGCCATCCGGGAGACAGCGCATCGATACACACTGCACGCTCCAACCGGTCACGTGGATGGGCAGGCGAATACAGCAGCGCATTGATCTCTTCGACGGTCATCTGCTCCTTCGCCCCTCGCAGCTTGACGATCTCGTCGCCCGCACCGACGTCGCCTTCCTGCAGGACGCGCAGATAGAACCCCGGGCGTCCGCTGGAAGTCAACAAGGCCGCCATGCGCGGCTCGCCCATGCGGATGCCGAGGCGATAGCAGGTCACGCGCGGTTGCGTGACTTCGAAAATTGCATGACCGATCTTGTAGACGTCGCCGATACAGACTTCACGGTCCGGCAACCCATCGATGGTGAAGTTCTCGCTGAACTGTCCAAAGCCGAATTCCTTCCTGTGCAGAAACGCCTGCCAATGTCGATACGAGTCGATCTGATAGGCGAGCACCGCGCGTTGTTCCCCGCCATGTCCGCCAAGGTCCCCTTGACCGTCGCCGTCAAGGCCCAGACGCCTCGCGACGCACCGCCCTTGCACGGGCAGCTTCCAGCTTCCCGTATGCACGGTCCGCCCGTTCCATTCGATGTCGCGCGGAAGGCCAACATTCACCGATAGCAATCGTGCCATGTCACTCATACCTCGATACGGTTTCCGGCAGAGCGCGTCATTCCCGCAGCGCTCCGATGCGTCAAGCGATTCGTTAACAAGGGCAGTAAGCCGCTCTCATTGACGTGACGGAATGAATCCAGGCGTGCCCGTCTTCACGACTTCGTTGTATCGTCGTCTGGTCTGAATCTGATTGATCTCTTCGAATGCGTCTGCGGGGAGCGCGGAGATATTGAAGTTTTCTCGCGCGCGAGCTGCCGTCTTTGGCGTGGTCAGCATAGCCGTGCCGCGTTGCACGGCCCAGGCGAGTAGAACCTGCGCCGGTGTTTTCTCCACGCGCGCGGCGATCGTTGCGACGGCGGGATCGTCGAGCGGGCCCGGCCTTATCCCATGTCCCAGCGGAGCAAAGGCCAGAAATATGATCCCGTTCGCGTTGCAGAACTCGAGAAGCTCCGTCTCAGGCAGATACGGATGGGCTTCGACCTGCACCGCCGCCGGTTTGATTCTTGCCGCTTCGTATAGGGGTTGCAGTTCATTCAACGTAATGTCGGACAGCCCGATCGCCCGGCATCGTCCACCGTCGACGAGCGCTTCCATCGCGCGCCATGTGTCGAGCAATGTGACACCGACGTCGTAGATGACGTCGCCATTCCTGTCGCGCGGGTCCTGGTCGTCTCCCGGCTGGAACGCAAATGGCGTATGGATCAGGTATAGATCCAGATAGTCGGTTTCGAGCTTCTTGCAGCTTGCCTCGAAAGCCAGTGGAACGCGCTCGGGCCGATGATTCGAGTTCCAGAGCTTGGTCGTCACAAAGACCTCTTCACGAGCCATCCCCCTGGCCGCGAGCCCTTTGTGCAAGGCCTCTCCCACTTCGCCCTCGTTTCTATATCGCTCGGCACAGTCGAGGTGTCGATACCCCTGCATCACGGCATCGTAGACAGCCGTCCTGGTCGTGGCTGCATCGGGGATCAGCGTGCCGAACCCAATGGCAGGCATGGCGCCAGGCCCGTGTTTGAGCGGAATTTCTCGCAACTGGAAATCTGTCGGCAGATCCATGGCGCTACCTCCGTAGCCTCGCATCCGGGAACCGATGCATGCCGGCTACGATATCCGCTATCACCCATGGGTGCAGCGGACGTGCCCTGCCGCTGTCCGCACAAGCCGGCGTCTATGCCGGCATCTGCGCGCCGCGCCAGACCTGACATTGCTGGCGCGCGACCTCATGCAACGAATTGTGCACGCCGTAGATACGGCGCAGCCACATTGCGTCGCTGACACCTTCAGTCACGGTACGCCTGACGATATCGATACCTTCTTCCGCGCCGAGTATGCGCGCATGCTCAGCGACGGCGTCCAGCGTGACGAGAATGTCGTCTCGAATCGGACCGCGATGCCCAGTCTCCGGATTCACGCATAGACCGTCCAGACCATAGCGGCAGGCCATGAACCGGTTCGTCCGATACACTTCGTAATCGCGGTCGCTGAGGTGCACAGGCTTATCGACCAGCAGATAGCGCGCAACCGCCTGGATATAAGCAGCGATCGCGGCGGCCCATTCGATGCGTAGCGGCGTGTCCATGACGCGTATCTCGATCGTGCCGTATCCCGGGCTTGGACGTATATCCCAGTAGAAATCCTTCAGGCTATTGACGAGGCCCGTCTTCGCCATGCGCTCGAAATAGGCTTCGAATTCGGACCACGTCGTCACGAAGGGCGCGCGTCCCGACAAAGGAAAAGGCGCAACCGAATTGAGCCGGGCGCACTGAAACTTCGTGTCACTGCCCTGCACATACGGCGAGGAAGCAGCCAGCGCAATGAAGTGCGGAACGTAACGCGACAGCGAATGCAACAGAACGAGCGCCGAATCGGGATCCGGGCAGCCTACATGCACGTGCTGGCCAAAGATCGTGAATTGCTGGTATAGCGCGCCATATAGCCCCATCAGATATTCGGAGCGCTCGCGCCCGTCGGAACGCTGGTCGTACCAGTTCTGGAAAAAATTCGTGCCGCCGCCGCAAACCCCGACATTCAGAAAGTCGGCGGCCCGGACCAGGGTATCGCGAAGCCCCTGCAATTCGCGCCTCGCCTGGTCGAAGTTCTGGCATATGCCTGTCGACAGCTCGATCATCCCCTCGGTTGTCTCCGGCTTGATCGCGCCTGCGAAGCTCTGTTCGCTCACCCGGTTCAGTAACTCCGTCGCCGCCTTCGTCAAGTTGTAGTCATGGGTATTGACGACCTGGACTTCGAGTTCGACGCCCATGGTGAATGGATCGGATGATGCAAATGGCTGCAGCATGAGATGCCCTCTCGCACATCGATGCTCGCGCCCGGCCGTGACTTACGCGCCGGCGCTGCCGCATCGGGTCGGATAAGCGTTGAGCATGAGCGCTGCCGAATGCAGTACCCGACTCAACCGCACTGTCGCATGTCGATCGGAGACGAGCCCGAACGGGGTATTTCATCATACGCGCCCCTGGCTGTCCGCATTGCGTCCACTCTCGAAGTCCACCGCCGGAATGCGTGCACGCATTTCGTGCAGGACGTCGCGCCAGCCCGTCAACGCCCGGCAGCCGCTCCTTGCATCGCACGATTCAGGGTTTATACCGACTCCCGGTGCGGTCAACGACTCTTTCGCTGACGAGACGAGCGTTGCGCCGATACCTTAGAAACTCACGGCGAACCCGAACGACACGCCGTGCACGTTGTGTCCAAAGACGTATCTCACGAGAGCACGCGTGCGGGTGATGACGATGGGATATTTGCTGCTGTCGAGTTCGAGTCCAACGCCCAATGACGTGAGATCGTTGAAACCGAGCACCCCGGCGCTGTCGCCGAAGTAATGCGAGTAAGCGAATTCCAGTACATAGCGGACCGGCCGGTCGAGTGCATGCCAGCCTGTCGGCGCGCGCCAGCGCGTCCACAGGCTCACCTGTTGCGCCGTGGCCGAACCCTGAACAGCCTCCGACGAGCCGCCGAAGCTGCGCAGATAGATATCGGTCGCGCGCAATTCAGCGTCGATCTCATAGGTTGCGCGGTAGTGTTCGAAGTCGAGCACGAGCGAGCCGCCATAGCCATATGCATCCAGCGATCCATTGTTCAGGAACTGAAGGTTGCTGTCGGTCACACGGTTGACGACAGACTGCCCGATCTTCAGATCGCTCGATACGCGCCCGATCGTGCCGTTGAGAATCGGACGGAATACGAGTTCATCGGTGATCCGGAAGTCCCAGCCGATCCCGACCGTGCTGCTGAACGTGTTCCACCTGGTTGGCAATGTGCGCTGATCGGCTCCGTCCGTGGCGACGAACATCGGGTCGTAGCGGCTGTACGCGAGCGTGCCCTCGACGTACAACGGAAAGGACCTGCTGATCGTAAACCCGCCCCCCAGTTGCGACTGACCGAAGCCAGGGTTTCCGGAAGTAGCATTGTTGATCGAAAGCGAACTGGTGGTGACATCCGGGACCGTCGTATAGCTCATCACGGCGAGCACCGCATCGGCGTGCCGCTTCACGTTGCCGCCGATGACGGTGCGGTTCGACAGTTGTTGATCCGGTACTGCCTGGGCGTGAGCCGGAAGCGGCAGCAAGGCGATGATCAGGCCCGTGCCCATCGCCAGGCATAACGTGTAACGCGGCCGTGGCCGCCGGAAGATGGCCGTCGCCAGTCTGGCCTGGCGACCGTCCTCGAGACTGCAAGCTGACTCAATGTTGCGAAACCGCATCAAGCCCTCCCGTCAATTGACGCGTGCAGTTGCTTTACTTTGGTGGCGGCCAGTCTCCAACGGGAGCCGCGCCACGGCCACACTACCGCCCGGCGGCCGCTCGCGGCTTTCGATTCATGCCGGGCTGCCGAAGCGCGGCTCATCCTTCGTATCGTGGTGGTTCACATCCGCTTCGTCAATCTGTCGACACGCGATGCCCCCAACCGACGCAGCCAACCCATGCGGGCGACACATCAGCGCCACTACCCGAAACAGGCATCGCGAACAATGCGAAAAGCGAATCCATTGGCCGGATTGTTTCAGTAAAGATGGTGCGTGAAGGCATATGAGATCGAACGCAGCGCGCGATATGCGCTTCTTGTCTCGATGACTCTAGTTGAATGCCGCGATCCCGCCAACCTGTCGATGGAGTACTTCGTGCGCGCCTGTCATCTTCCGGAATTGCAGTATTGGACCCGACTGGATCTAACTGTACCGATCGTGCATCGAGTACTAATCTAATGAGTAAATCATCATCGGCTCGTCGTGCAGCGTCGCATCAATCTCTACTGGTCAGCGGACTCATCTGCTTCTCATGCGGCCTTGTGCGGTAGACGCCGCCTGACGGACAAACAGGGGTGGCCATGTCGATAAGGATTACACGACTGTTGAGCAGCAGCCTCGTCGTCCTGTTGGCGGGCTGTCCATCGAAACAGCAGGAGCAGCAGACCCAGACGCAAGCCGCTTCGGCGCCTGCTTCCGCGCCAGCCTCCGCGCCAGCTTCTGCTCCCGCCACGGCCTCGATCGCGGCCGTGGCGTCGGCACCGCTCGCGGCCTCCGTGCCGCAGCCTCAGGCCCAGCCATTCCCGCCGGAAGAAATCGAGGCGTTGGTCGCACCGATCGCGCTCTATCCCGACTCGCTGCTATCGCAAGTCCTGATGGCATCGACATATCCGCTCGAGATCGTGCACGCTGCCCGCTGGGTGAAGACGCACAAGGACCTGAAGGGCGACGCTGCCGTGCAAGCAGTGCAAGACCAGCCATGGGACGTCAGCGTCAAGTCGCTGGTGGCTTTTCCGCAGGTTCTTGTACCGATGAATGACAAGCTCGACTGGACGCAGAGGCTTGGCGATGCATTCCTCGCAAATGAAAAAGACGTGCTCGACGCTGTGCAGCGCTTGAGGATACGTGCGCAAAAAGCCGGACATCTGGCGTCTAACGAACAACAGAAGGTCATTGTCGAAGCACCCGCCCCGAGTGCGAACGGCCAGCCCGTCCCGGCGCAACAAACCATCGTGCGCATCGAGCCATCCAATCCCCAAGTCGTCTACGTGCCCTCCTACAACCCGACCGTCGTCTACGGCGGCTGGAGCGCTCCCGCCTATCCGCCCACCTACTGGCCGCCGTATCCCGCCTATTATCCGGGCGCCGCGCTCGCGAGCGGATTCGCGTGGGGGCTCGGTATCGCTGCGGCAGGCGCGATATTCAGCAACTGCAACTGGGGCGGCGGCGACGTCAACATCAACGTGAACAAGGCCGCCAACATCGACCGCAACTTCGACCGCACCAAGGTGGAGGGCGGCAAATGGAAACACGATGCGGGGCATCGTCAGGGTGTCGCCTATCGTGACAATGCGACTCGCAACCGGTACGCGAACGGTGTGCAGGGCGCCGACGCGCGACGCGACTATCGCGGCCGCACCGGCGGCGCTACGGAGCGTGCGGGGGTCGCCAATCGGGCCGAAGCCGCAAATCGCGCGGATCGTCAGAACAATGTGACGACGGCCAACCGTGCGGGCCGCAACGCGAGCGCCGGCAACCGGTCCGACAAGGCGGCTCGAAGCACCACAGCCGGCAACCGGGCCCAGACGTCCAACAGGACAGCTGGCGTCAACAATCGCGCACAGACGGCCAACCGCGGCGCGGCAACCGGCGACCGCGCACAACTGTCCAATCGCACGCCGACGGCGAGCCATGGCGCGCAAACGCCCACCCGCGCGCGCTCGTCGAGCGCGCAAACCGGATACGGCGGCGCAGGCGGGTACGCGGGCGGCGGCCGCGACTCGGCATTCCAGGGTGTCGGCGGGGGCGCCGCGGCGACGCAGCGGGACTTCAATCGCGGGCACGCGAGCGCGCAGTCTTCGAACTTCAACCGCGGGAGCGGCGCAGCCCGAGGCGGCGGAGGCGGAGGCGCACGCGGCGGCCGGCGCTAGTTCGTCGCGTGACAGCCCCTTGCCGAAAACATATCGCTACCCCGGTTCACGAGCGGTGAGCCGTTACGCTTCGTCTACTGATCGGATGCGATGAAGCATGAACCCGTCGCGAAGCAGAGATGTCAGGCACGCCAGCGCCGTCGTCAATCGCCGCCGCCCAGTTTGCCCTGCGCCCGGAAGCACTGACTATTTGCATCGCAAGCGCCGATAGATGTTCTAACATCATATTGAGAAGACGCCGCAATATCCCGCAAGCCATTGTGCAATCTGCCATCAGTCGCAACAGGACCGTTCATCGAAGTTCCTGTCATCCAGTCTGAAGGAGCGGCCATGTCCTCGTGGAATCTACGACGGGCCAAAGCCACGTGTCTTTGGCTGCTTGTCGTGCTGGCGCTCGGAGCGGGCTCCGCACGTGCCCAAAACGAGCAGCCTGCGCCTGCCGAAGCATTCAAGCCGGAGGAAATCGAGGCGCTGGTCGCGCCGATCGCGCTGTATCCCGATTCCGTGCTGTCGCAGGTATTGATGGCGTCGACCTATCCGCTGGAGATCGTGCACGCGGCACGCTGGGTCAAGGCCAATCCCAACGTCAAGGGCGACGCTGCCGTGAAGGCCGTCGAAAACCAGCCGTGGGATGTCAGCGTGAAATCGCTCGTCGCGTTCCCACAGATTCTCGAACCGATGAATGACAAGCTCGACTGGACCCAGAAACTCGGCGACGCATTTCTCGCGCAACAAAAGGAAGTGTTCGCCGCCGTGCAGCGACTGCGCGCCCGCGCGAAAGACTCGGGCAACCTGAAGTCGAACGAACAGCAGAACGTGGTCGTCGAACCGGCACCTGCGGGTGGCCAGACCATCGTGAAGATCGAGCCCGCGAATCCGCAGGTAATCTACGTGCCCGCCTACAACCCGACCGTCGTCTACGGTGCCTGGAGTTATCCCGCCTATCCACCGACCTACTGGCCGCCCTACCCGGCCTACTATCCGGGCGCGGCGCTGATGACGGGGTTCGCATGGGGCATCGGGCTCGCCGCGGCAGGCGCGATCTTCAGCAACTGCAACTGGGGCGGCGGCGACGTCAACATCAACGTCAACAAGGCCGCGAACATCGATCGTAACTTCGACCGCACCAAGGTGGAAGGTGGACGCTGGCAACACGACGGCAGTCATCGCCAGGGCGTGGCGTATCGCGACAATGCGACCCGTGAGAAGTATTCGCGCAATGTCGGGGGCGCCGAGGGACGCAATGATTTCCGCGGGCGTGACGCGGGCGCAGGTGGACGCGCCAATACAGCCGACCGGGGGAACGCAGGCAATCGCGCATCGGTCGCGGACCGCTCGAATCTGGGAGATCGGACGGGAGATCGGACGGGCGATCGGACGGGCGATCGGACAGGGGACCGGGGTGGCGTGGGGGGCGTTGACAGATCCGCTGGCGGCAATTTCGGCGGCGGCGCGAACCGCGCGGGCACCAGCGACTTCTCGCGCGCCAGCGATCGCGTGGGTGGCGGTGGCGGCGTCAGCGGCGGCCGCGACAACGCATTTCAGGGCGTAGGCGCAGGCGGCGCCACGCAACGCAGCTATGACCGGGGACGCTCCAGCATGCAGGGCTCGGGCTTCAGCCGCCCGGCCGGCGGCGGCATGCGGGCGGGTGGCGGGCGCGGCGGAAGACGCTAGGGAGACACGAGCATGAAATCCACCTCAAGATTTCGTCCGGCATGGCTTGCGGGCATCGTGCGCACCTTTACCGTTGGCTGTGCACTGTGTTTCGCCACATTGACGGCGGCGCACGCCGAGAAGGACTTCAACACGCCCGATGCCGCGATGAACGCATTCGGCGAAGCCGTCACGAACAACGACGAAGCGACACTGCAATCCATCTTCGGGCGCGACTTTCGCGATCTGATTCCGCCCGTCGGCGCCGACATCCGCAGCCGCTTCCTCGACGAATGGGGCAAGGCGCACCAGGTCGAGCAGACCGGCGACAATCACGCCCGTATTACCGTCGGCAACGACGGGTGGACGTTTCCTGTTCCACTCGTGAAGGGTGCGAAAGGATGGCACTTCGACATGCAGGCAGGCGCGGAGGAAATGCGCTTGCGGCGCATCGGCCGAAACGAACTCGCCGTCATTCAGACGATGCTCGCGATCTACGACGCGCAGCGCGAATATGCCCTCACCGATCACGATGGCGTCGGCCTGCTCAGGTATGCGTCGAAACTGTCGAGTTCGCCGGGAAAGCACGACGGCCTCTACTGGCCGACCGAACCCGACGCGCCTCCTAGTCCGCTCGGCCCGGCTTTCGTGCAGGCGGCCACTCGCCACGCCGCGGATGCCGGATACCACGGCTACCACTACAAGCTGCTGACGTCGCAAGGTCCGCATGCGCCGGGCGGTGCCTACGACTATGTCGCGCATGGCAAGCTGTTCGGTGGCTTCGCCGTTCTCGCGTGGCCTGTGCGCTATGGCGACACGGGCATCAAGAGCTTCATGGTCAGCCATGCGGGCCAGGTCTACGAACGCGATCTCGGTCCCGATAGCGCGGCGAAGGCGAAGGCGATTTCCTCGTTCGATCCCGGACCCGGCTGGGCGAAGGTGCAGCCTTGAAAAGACGCAGGCCAGCCGATTGGTGTGCGGCGTGACCCCGTGGCGGCAGCCGGCGTCTTTCTGCGCTCATTGCCGCCAACGTCGCGGTCGCCAGTGCGACGACCAGTAAGGCGATACGAGAGCGATACGAGAGCGATATGAGAGCGATACGAGAGGCCGTCATGCCGAGGCGCAAGACCCTCAGCGCCCCATGCGCCGATCGTAGCTGCGCGAAATGCGGTCGAGCAGCGTGGGGTCACGCGCGTCGCGTGAGTTGAACTGCACGACCACGCTGCCGTCGGCTTGCTGGCGTACGCTCGCCGTCACGGTGCTGCCATCGAGCGTGCCGACGACGTTGCCGCTGCCCGGGTCCTGGACGGCGACCGACACGCCCTCGTCATGCATGGCGCCCGACGCAGCGGCAAACGACCGATCGTAGCTGGCTGGCGTCATCACGACGGTTCCTGGCGGCGCCGCGTAGTAGGGACATCCCGCCAGCGGCAGCAGGAACGCCCAAAGGCCGATGCGCAGGATGCGCGCGACGTCGAAACGTTCGCGAGCCGCGGGCCCGGGCCCGACGGCGTTTCCCGAGTCTGCGTGAAAGTACCGTTTGCTCCATGGCGTCATCGCGATTCCCCTCGACCGGATACGGCGATCAGCACTGCACATGTGCTCGCGAATGCCGTCGCCGCTTGAACCTGACATCGACATTCAGATAGCTACGACTGAAAGTAAAGCATAGCTCCCCTTCCGCAGGTTGCCGATGCATTCAAGAAACAGCGTCAGATACTACGGTTGACGCTGACATCATGATGCCGCGCGTGTTCGACCGCGATCCGACGGCAGCGCGTAATGCTCGCTCTTCGGCGCAGCCGTTCACGACAGAACTTGCCCGCCTGATGTCGTGATGCGAGGCCACGGCGACGAAGAGCGACCCGCACGCCGCCGCCAGCGTTTGCCTACATCCCGCCGAAAGGCTTCTTCACGGCCAGTTTGTTGGTCACCGACGTCACGCCCGGAACGCCTTTGGCGATCTCCACGACCTTGTCGATCTGCGACGCATCGGCCACCGAGCCGTTCAACGTTATCGCGCCGTCTTTCGCCGTGACACTGATATCCCCGGCGCTGATCTCCTTTTGCTTCCCGATGGCGGCATACACCTTCCGGCGCAGCGCCCGATCCGCTTTCCTGCCTGTTGCGGGTGCAGCCGCACCGGACGCCGTCGTCGCGGATGCGCCCGGTACGCTGGCGGGCGCCTTCGCCGGCTGCCCCGACTGGCACCAGGCACTCATGGATGCTGCGACGAGCCATGCCACGACGGCCAGTTGAACTACGTAATTGCTTTTCATCGAATACTCCCGTTGATCTCCGTGGCGGACTCAGAACGTATGGCGAATGCCGATCATCGCCGCAGTGGTCGACTCTCCCGGCGCAACCGGCGCGCCGTAGATAATCGTCTGGTTCATGGTCCCCTTGTTGTCGACATAGCCGACCTGCGCGTAAGCCCTGGTCCTCTGCGACAGGCTGTATTCGGCGCCCACTGCGAACTCGCTCGAGTGGTTCGCTGAATGGTTCCGGTCTTTCAGGTAGTAGTACCCGGACGTGACCTTGAAGCGAGGATTGAACTGGTAGCCAAGACCGCCCGATATCATTTCGAAGTCGGCGGTGTTGCTCTTCGCTGGATTCTTGCCGACGCCGTAAGACGCGGATAGCGAAAACCCGCTGATCGTGTACATCGCGCCGAAGTAGTAGAAACGGTTATTGGCAAGACCTGTCGCGGGCACGGCGGGCGCGGCCGGATAGGTCAGCGGGAACGGGTTCGTGTCGTGTCCGTTGTAGTACACGGCAGACAGGTTCAGACCGTAGTTCGAATACTTGAGCACGGCGGATTCACGCGTGCCGCCCTGGAACTGACCGCCGACGCCGCCCGGCGCATACTCGAGCGCAACCGAGGCCCCATAGAATTTCGGCGAATTGTAGACAAGCGCGTTGCTGTCATACAGCGCGCCGATCGGCGCGTTGGTACTCGTGCCGGGCCAGCCGGCCGCCTGATTCATGCCCAGCCACGCAGTCAGGATACTGCCGAAATACTGCGCGCCGCGCACGTCGGTTTCGGCCATCGCGTAGATCATCGGGATGATCTGCCGCCCGGCGTCGAACGTGCCGAATGGCCCGGCTACCCCGACCGTCGCAAACTGGTTGAAGATCGCCGTCGTGCCCGGCGTATCGGCGAGACCGAACTTGCCGTTCGTGGAATTGAACACGCCCTGCAGCTTGAAGTTGATCTTGTAGCCGCCGCCGAGATCCTCGCTTCCCTTGAGCCCCCAGAAGCTGGCGTAGATACCGCCGTCCTTGAGCTGATAGACGTGGCCAAGGTTCGGCGCATGCGGCTGAAAGGTCGCCGCCGACGTGCTCTGATACAGCATTCCGGTGTCGATCACGCCATACAGCGTCACCGACGATTGCGCATGGGCTGCCGTGGCGAAAACCACCAGCGCAGCAGCGCAGCATGACTTCAGTTTCATTCCGTCTCCTCTGGTTCCATACATGCCGGGATGTTCCCGGTCGTTTCTTGATCGAAAGTACGCGTACCGCGCCGCGTCGCGTGTCAGGCCGTCAGGTAATAGTCTGCGAACCGATCTCTCAGCTGGTTCTTGAGCACTTTGCCCGTCGCGCCGACGGGCACGGTATCGATGAACACCACCGCGTCGGGTTTCCACCAGCGCGCCACGCGCCCGTCGAGGAATGCGAGCAGTCCGTTCGCGTCCAGCCCGCTTCCCGGCTTCTTCACGACCAGCAGCAACGGCCGTTCGTCCCACTTCACATGGCGCGCGGCAATGCAGACGGCAGTCGCGACGTCGGGATGCAGGTACGCGACGTTTTCGATGTCGGTCGAACTGATCCATTCCCCGCCCGACTTGATGACGTCCTTGCTGCGATCGGTGATCTGCATGAAACCGTCGGCGTCGATCCTTGCGATATCGCCCGTCGGAAACCAGCCGTCACGCAGCGGCGGCTGCCCTTCGCTGCCAAAGTACTCCCGCGCGACCCATGGGCCCCGCACCAGCAGATCGCCCGCCGCGACGCCGTCCCACGGCAACGCGGCGCCATCCGCATCGACGATCTTCATGTCGATGCCGAACACCGCGCGCCCCTGCTTCGCCTGCACCTCGTAACGCTTGCAGCCAGGCAGCGAGAGCTGATGCGCCTTGAGGCTGCAGACCGTGCCGACCGGGCTCAATTCCGTCATGCCCCAGGCGTGCAGGACCTCGACGCGATGCGCCTCCCTGAACGCCGCCGTCATCGCCGTCGAACACGCTGCGCCGCCGACGATCGTGCGCCTCATGTGCGAGAACGCGCCCTTGATCGCGTCGACGTGTGCGAGCAGACCCTGCCAGACCGTCGGCACACCCGCCGACAGCGTGACCTGCTCGGCTTCGATCAGTTCGTAGAGGGATTGACCGTCGAGCGCCGGGCCCGGAAACACCAGCTTCGCGCCGACCATGCACGCGATATACGGCAATCCCCACGCGTTCACATGGAACATCGGCACGACGGGGAGAATCGCATCGCGCGCCGAGCAGTTGAGCGAATCGGGCAACGCCGCCGCATAGGTGTGCAGCACGGTCGAGCGGTGGCTGTACAGCACGCCTTTCGGGTTGCCCGTGGTGCCCGACGTGTAGCACAGCGACGAGGCGCTGTTTTCGTCGAGCAATGGCCATTCGAACACATCGTCGTGAAGATCGACGAGGTCTTCGTAGCACAACAGCATCGTGGACAGGCCGTGCGTTTGCGGCATGTGCGCCCGATCGGTCATCGCGACGAAGAGCTTCGGGCTTTTCACGCGCGGCGCGACGCTCTCGATCAACGGCAGGAACGTGAGGTCGAAGAACACCACGCGATCCTGCGCGTGTTCGATGATGTAGGCGAGCTGATCGACATGCAGCCGCGGGTTGAGCGTATGCAACACGGCACCGGAACCCGACACGGCGAAGTAAAGCTCCATATGGCGATAGCCATTCCACGCGAGCGTCGCAACCCGCTCGCCATGCCCGATGTCGAGAGCCGCCAGCGCATTGGCCATGCGGCGCGCGCGTTGCGCCAGATCCCGGTACGAATAGCGGTGAATATCGCCTTCGACGCGTCGCGACACGATCTCCCGCCCGCCGTGATGGCGTTCCGCGTGCGTCAGCAGCGACGCCACCAGCAGCGGCTGCTGCATCATCAAACCTTGCATTGTTGCTTCTCCTGTCTGGTCGCGCATTGCCGCGCTTCCGGTTGCCCTGCTGCCTTGCCGTCTGTACCGTCTGTGCCGTCTGTGCCGTCCACCGGCACCGCGCCCTGTTCGTCGAGATTCAGGACCAGCTTCGAACCGACCGTCGCGACAGCAAACGCGGTAAGCCTCAAGCTCCCCGCGCCGGGCGTGCATCCCGTGCGCAGATCGAAGCGCAGGCCGTGTGCGGGACAGCGCAGCATGGACCCTTCCATCTGCCCATTCCCGAGCGACGCGCCGTTGTGCGGGCACGAGTCGTCGATCGCGTAAATCGCGCCGTCGACGTTGAAGACCACGATGCAGCGACCGTCGACGAATACCCGCTTGCGCTGGCCCGGCCCGATTTCGCCGGCAACACCGATCCCTACCTGACGTGACATCGCAGGCTCCTTTCCTTGCCAAATGAGGTAACCGTCAGATCAGAGCAACTCGCTGATCAGGGTCGTCGCCCGCGGCCATTCTCCAAAGCCCGCAGCGGGATTGAGATGGCCGACTTCGCCGAGATCGACGAGACGGCTGCCCCAGTCGCGCGCCATTCCTTGCACCCGCTCGAACTGCGCGAGCGGATCGTTGCGGCTCGCACCGACGATGCTCGGAAACGGCAGCCGTTCGCGCGGAATGGGATGCCAGCCGTTCGCTGCGAGCACATCGAAACCCGGATAGCCGGCCGGCAGCGGCGTTTCGAGGTCGGCAGGCGCGGCGAGCAGCGCGCCGTGAATCTTGCGGTCGTGCTGCCTCGCCCAATGCACCGTGATCATCACGCCCGCGCTATGTGCGACCAGAATGACCGGGCCATCGATCTTCGCGAGCGCCGCATCGAGTGCCGCGACACGCGCCGCGCAACTGAGCCCGTCGTGTTCGAGCGGCGGCACGCAAGCCGCGTTCGGCAGCGTCTGCGCGAGCAGCGTTTGCCAATGCCCGGCGACGTGATCGCGCAAGCCCGGCACGATCAGAACGGTGGGTGTGAAAACGGGAGTCATGACAAGCTTGCCTTTCCCGTCAATACGGCTTGTCGCCGATGATCCCCGCACGCTCCATCTTGCGATGGCTCGGCGGGTAGTCCATCACCGCATAGTGTTGCGTGCTGCGGTTGTCCCAGATAGCGATGCTGTTCGGTTTCCAGCGCCAGCGCACCTGGTATTCGGGTATGTACGCCTGGCTGACCAGATAGCGCAGCAGATCGCCCGCGCCGGGATTCGCGTCCTGTCCGAAGCGCACCCGCGCCGCCGTGTGATAGTTGGTGAAATGCGTGGTGAAGGCGTTCACGAACAACACCTTCTCGCCCGTTTCCGGGTGCGTGCGCACCACCGGGTGCTCCGCGTCCGGGAACTGCGCCTTCAGTGCGAGGCGTTTCTCGACGGGCATCGCCGCGCCGAAACTCGCCTCGATGCTATGCCGGGCACGCAAGTCCGCGATCTGCGTCTTGATGTGCTCGGGCAGGTTCTCATAGGCGAGGACCATGTTCGCCCACATCGTGTCGCCGCCCACGGGCGGACACTCCACGCAGCGCAGCACCGCGCCGAACTGCGGCGCTTCCCGCCAGGTGGCGTCGGCATGCCACGCGTTCTCGTAGCGGTCGTTGGGCTGCTCCGGATTCTTGTAGATGCGCACGAGGCCGGGATGATCCGGGTCGCTGCCTGCGACGGGATGATCTTCCAGTTCGCCGAAGCGCCGCGCGAACGCCACATGCTGGGCGCGCGTGATGTCCTGGTCGCGCAGGAAGATCACGCGGTGTGTCAGCAGCGCCGCGCGGATCTGCGCGAACAGGCCGTCATCGTGGATCGCATCGGCGAGCTGCACGCCCGTCAGTTCGGCGCCGATCGTGCACGTCAAGGGTTCGACTCGCATGACTTGTTCCTCAGATGACGAAGACCGACGAGCCGGTCGTCTTGCGCGCTTCCAGGTCGCGGTGCGCTTGCGCTGCGTCCTCGAGTGCGTAACGCTGGTTGAGTTCGATCCTGATCCGGCCCGCGGCGATATGCCCGAAGATTTCGCCTGCCAGTTCGTTCTTTTCGACCGGATCGGCGATATAGTCGGCCAGCGCCGGGCGCGTCAGATAAAGCGAGCCTTTCACCGCCAGCATCTGCGGATTGAGCGGCGGAATCGGACCCGAAGCCGTGCCGACGCAGACCATCAGACCGCGACGCTTGAGCGAATCGAGCGAAGCCTCGAAGGTATCCTTGCCGACGCTGTCGAACACCACGTTCACGCCCACGCCGTCCGTGAGTTCGCGCACGCGCTTCGCGACGTTCTCCCGGCCGTAGTAGACGATATGGTCGCAGCCATGCGCGCGGGCAACCTCGCCCTTGGCTTCCGTCGAAACCGTGCCGATCACGGTCAGGCCCAGCAGCTTCGCCCATTGCGACACGATCAGCCCAACGCCACCCGCAGCCGCGTGCAGCAGGATGACGTCGCCCGGCTTGAAGCCGTAGATACGGCGCATCAGATACGCCGCCGTCAGGCCGCGCATGGTCATGCCAGCCGCCGTTTCGCTGGAGATCGCATCGGGCAGCTTGATGAGCGGACCGGCGGGAACGAGGCGTTCGGTGCTATAGGCGCCGAGCGTATTGACGAAGCCGGTGTAGGTCACGCGATCGCCCACCGCGACGTTCGTCACATCCGGGCCAATCGATTCGACCACGCCCGCCGCCTCGACGCCCATGCCTGCCGGGAGTGGGACGGGATAGAGGCCGCTGCGGAAATACGTGTCGGCGAAATTCAGACCCACTGCCTCGTGACGCAGGCGGACCTGTCCTGGGCCGGGGTCGCCCACTTCCACGTCCTCGTAGCGCAAGACTTCGGGACCACCCGTTTCATGGAAGCGCACTGCCTTTGCCATGTTGAATCTCCTGTTCATTACTCAAACTACACATCGTTTCTTGCCTGCGTCATCACGCACGCGCTGCCACCGATCAATCAGCGTGCGGCTTCTTCACGCAGCGTATTGAGACGATCGAGGTCGCGAGCGTAATTCCGCTTGCCGATAAAGAATGCAATCGCGGCGACGAGCGGCGCAAACGGCACGAGTTGCAATGCGCCAAGCAGTCCGAGCCGGTCGGCCATGACGCCCGTGAGCACTGCGGCGGGCGCCAGACCCAGCAGGTTGTTCGCGAGCGTCAGGGTCGCAAATGCCGAGGCGTGGATCGACGGCGGCGTGAGGTTGGCCACCATCGCACCCGACGGACCGCTCGCGCCTGCGCAGAAAAACATGCCGGCACCGATCACGATCAGTTGCAGCGGACCCGCGGGCATCCGAAAGCCGATCGCGAGCAGCGTGAAGCACACGAGGCAAAAGGCGATCGCGGCGGCCCACTTGCGTTCGCGTCCCTGCTTGCTGAGGCGGTCGGCGAGCGCGCCGCACACCACCATGCCGACGCCCGTCACCAGCACGAACACTGCCGCGCTCGTTGCAGCCTTGCCGGTGGGCATGCCGTAGTAGCGATTCAGGAAGCTCGGCATCCACGCCCAGACAGCGGCGGGAACCAGCAGATGCATACCGCTGCCGACATAGGCGCACACGACGGACTTCGTCGAGAACAGCCCCTTCATCAACGCGCGCAGGCTCATCCGCACGCCGAGCCCTTCCGCCTTGTTCAGGCTTGCCGGCTGCAGCCGGGCGAGACGCTTTTCAGTAACGACCAGCCGGTAGACGATCACCAGCACGATCCCCAGCGCCGCCATCGCGCCGAACGCCATGCGCCAGCCCATCTGGGCCGCGACCGCGCCGCCCAGCGCCATGCCCAGCACCGAGCCGAACGCGCCACCCGCCATGAACGTGCCCGTCAGCGTGGCGCGCAGCCGCGCGGGGAAAATGCTCAGGACCACTGCGATCCCGACACTGCCATAGGCAGCCTCGCCGATACCGACGAACGCCCGAGCCAGCAGCATCTCGCCGTAGTTCGTCGAGATCGCGCAGCCCAGCGTCGCGAGACTCCACATCGCCGCCATCAGGACAATGCTTTTCACGCGGCCCCAGCGATCGGCAAGCACCGACAGCGGAAAGGTCAGCACGCCGACCATCAGCGCGACCACGCTGCTAAGCGAGCCCAGCCGGGTATCCGAAAGGCCCCACGCGGCCTTGAGCAGCGGAAACACGGCATTCAGCACTTGCCGCGACATGTAGTCGGAGAGCAGCAGCCCGACCGTCAGGGCAAATACGATCCACGCATAGCCGCGCACATCCGTTTGTGTGGCGGCAACATTGCCCGCCGTGGGCTCGGCATGCTGCATGAGCATGATGTGTCTCCTTCGTCCCGCTTGGTGGCGGCCGCCTCTGCCCGCAGGTCACGGCGACCGGTTATGAATATCGCAGTTCGTTCCCCGGCGCTAGCCGGGGAACCCGACCTTCGAAGGCCGCGACAAGCGACATCTGGGTTGCACGCCCACCCGTCACGCCGCGCGCAGCGGCAAGTTCCTGACGCCCGCCTCGCGGTTCGGCGCCATGCCGTTGGCAGCGAGCGTCTCATCGGCCGTCTCGTACTGCACGCCGATGCGGTAGATCTCGCGTGCCTCCTTGCCGGTGGCGATGTCGCGCCCGAGTTCGCGCGCCACACGCACGCACTGCTCGATCTGCTGCACCGACGTGAAGCGGTTGCCGTGCTGGTCGATGATCGTGTCTTCGATACCGCAGCGAGGATGCAGGCCCATCGCCATTGCCATCATGTTGAACGGCAACACGTTCTTCAGCAACGACTCGGCAGTGAGCGTGCAGCCATCCGGCGCGCGATGCACGAAGTTGAAGAAATTGAACGGATTCGGACCGTCGAAGCCGCCGCCGATGCCGATCCACGTCAGGTTCAGCGGCCCCTTGTAGACGCCCTTGCGCACCAGGCGCTCGAGCGTTTCGAGCGCGTGGATGCCCGTGAGCTGGAAGTGCGGCTGAATGCCCGATGCCTGCAGGCGGCGCAGATGTTCCTCGACCCATGCCGGGCCCGCAGGCACGGTCATCTCGCTGTAGGCAGCCATGAACGCGGGGTTCGACAGCGACGTGCCTGCCAGGTACTCCGGATAAAGCAGCTCCATGATGTTCATTTGCGTCGTGTTGATCGCGACCGTCACCTGGTCCGGTTTCGGGTCGAGATCGGCGAGCATGTGACGCGTATCGTCGGAGAGCCACTTCGCGGCCTGTCCGTCGTCTTCCGGTGCGAACGATATCGAGCCACCCACCTGGATGATCATGTCGGGCACGGCGGAACGCACACCCGCGATCAGTTCGTTGAACTTCGACAGACGCTTCGAACCCTTGCCATCCAGTTCGCGCACGTGCAGGTGAAGCACCGTGGCGCCGGCGTTATAGCAATCGACGGCCTTCTGGACCTGTTGCTCCATCGTCACCGGAATGTCTTCGGGGAAGTCATCGGGCATCCACTCCGGACCATACGGGGCGGTGGTGATGACGACCTTGTCCTGGTTCTCCGGGTGGAGCGAATCGTCGAGAAACTGCATCTTGGTTCTCCAGTGCGGGGTGATGGTTTTCGGTGTCGCATCGCATCTGCAACAACACCTGACCGTTATCCGCACAGTACGGGAATCACGCGCTACACTTTTGTGATTGGGCGCCATTGTTTTAGCGTTGCATGCCACTGCGTGAAAACCCTGGCCTGTGGCAGATGCGAACTGGCCGCCTGCACGTTCAAGCGGGAGTAGCGATGGAAACGATGCTGCGATCGGTGGCGATGGGCGGCTATTTCGATGTGACACGGCGGCTCGGACTGAACCCGATCGAACTCGCACAGCAGGTCGGGATCGATGCGGCCGCGCTCGCCAATCTGGACGATCGCGTGCCCGCCGCCGCGTGCTGCCGGCTCATCGAACTGACGGCCGACAAGGCCTCTTGCCCGACCTTCGCCCTGCAAATGGCGGAAACCCGCCAGAAGTTCGGCACGGGCGTGGTCAACGTCCTGCTCGCCCACAAGCGCACGTTGCGCGAAGTGTTGCTCGCGGCAGCCGAATACCGGCACCTGCTCAACGAAGCGCTGGCCGTCTACGTCGAGAACGCGGGCGACACGGTCACCATCCGGGAGGAACTCGTCGTTGAACCGGGCACCCCGACAAAGCAGGCAATCGAGCTGGCGGTCGGCGTACTGGCGCGCCATGCCAGCGCTCTGCTCGGCGACCACTGGAAGCCGCGCACTGTTCACTTCACTCATGCCGGACCTGCCGACCTGACCTTTCATCGAAGGTTCTTCGGCTGTTCACTGCAGTTCGGCAGCGACTTCAACGGCTTCGTCTGTGCGGCGGCCGATCTCGACTACCCGAACCCTGCCGCCGATCCAGAACTGGTGCGATACGCTGAAAGCCTCGCCACGCCGCTGAACGCGGCGAATGCCGACTCGGCTGCGCTCGAAGTGCGCAAGGCGATCTACCTGCTGCTGCCGATCGAGCAAGCCACGGTCGAGCTGGTTTCGCGGCAATTGGGCCTGAGCGTGCGCACCATGCAGCGGCAGCTCGAATCGGCGCAGACCAGCTTCTCGACGCTGGTCGAGGAAGTCCGGCGCGAACTGGCCGTGCGCTATATGAGCAATCCACGCTATCCGATCGGCCGGGTTTCGGCACTGCTGGGCTACTCGCAGCAAGGCTCGTTCACGAAGTGGTTCACTTCGCAATTTCATATGACGCCGCGCGACTGGCGAAACAGCCGGTCGAAATGACGATACGGCTGACGCCGTCATCACGCACGCCGGCTTCCATCCGGCGTATCGCTCTCGACAGACTGGCGCGCGCCCGCGCGCGACGGTCCCGCTTTGCCGCGACGGCCAGCATGGCCTGCTTTGTCACTGCAACGGCAGATTTGGACACCGGCATGAACAGGCGCTGACAGTACGATGTCGAGCACGACAGACGGCTCGGACCCACTGGCCGACGCCGTTCCATGACGTGCGAGACACGATGAAAGCGGGGAATGCACGCCCCGGCAACTGGACAAGCGCATGAACGAACTGAACGGATACGACTACGAAGACCTGCAACCTGGCATGAGCGCCAGCTTTGCCAAGACCATCACGGAAGCCGACATTCTGTTGTTCGCTGGTGCGTCGGGCGACATGAACGCGGTTCACATCAACGAGCAATTTGCGCAGACGACGCCCTTCAAGGGGCGCATCGCGCACGGCATGCTCACGGCGAGCATCATCTCCGCGGCCATTGCCGGCCGGATGCCGGGTCCTGGCACCGTCTATCTTGGACAGAACCTCCGCTTCAAAGCCCCCGTTCGCCCAGGCGACACGGTGCATGCGGAAGTGACCATCAAGCAACTGATACCGGAAAAACGCCGCGTGGTGATGTCGACGATCTGCACGGTCGGCGGCAAGGTCGTGATAGAAGGCGACGCGCTCGTCATGCCCACTTCGCGCCGCGGCCTGGCTGTGGCATCCACGGATCTTTCAGGCCGGGGATCGAAATGAACAGGTTATTTAGCATTCCGGATGAGTTTGCCAAAGGCTGGCTCGATGCCGGCTTCAATTTCTGGCGCGGCATGCCACTGACGGAGCGTCCCGGCACCACCGTAACGGACGCCGACGGCAACGACATCCATCCCGTCACGCCCGGTGCGAGCAACATCATGACGCGTGCCCAAACCCGATACTGGCAACAGCAAACAGCGCTTTGGCACGGCGTCTTTTCTCGCGTGCCCGGCGCACACCCGGGCACGGGTGCTGCCGTGAAGCCAGCGCGTGGCGACGGGCGCTTTCGTGCCGAAGAATGGTCCGCAAATGGCTGGTTCAGCTTTCTGAAGGAAAACTATCTGATCAACGCGCAGATGCTCGAAGACCTGACCGAGGCGAGCGCGTTGAACGAGAAGGAAAAACACAAGCTCCGTTTTTTCATGCGGCAATTCATCGACCTTGCGAGTCCTTCGAATTTTGCTGCGACCAATCCCGAAGTGATCCGGCGTGCGCTCGAAACCAGCGGCAGCAGTCTGCTGGCGGGCCTCACGCATCTGCTGGAGGATGTGAAGCGAGGCAGCATTTCGATCACTGACCAGAGTGCGTTCGAAGTGGGCCACAGCGTTGCGGTGTCCGCAGGGTCGGTGGTGTTCGAGAACGATCTGTTCCAGCTGGTCCAGTACGCACCGTTGACGCCAACAGTCGCGCGGCGCCCCCTCGTGATCGTCCCGCCTTGCATCAACAAGTTCTACATTCTGGACCTGCAGCCCGAGAACTCCTTTGTGCGCTTCGCCAATGACCACGGGCTCACCGTGTTCATGGTGTCGTGGCGCAACGTGGACGCACAGACGGCACATACCGGCTGGGACGATTACCTCGAACAGGGTGTGATGAAGGCCATCGAAGTCGCGCGCGCCATCAGTCGCGCCGATAAGGTCAATGCCTTGGGCTGGTGCGTCGGCGGGACGATGCTGTCGTCCGCACTCGCTGTGATGCGCGCCAATGGCGACGAGTCGGTAGCCAGCGTGACCTTGCTGACGTCGTTGCTCGACTTCAGCGAACCGGGCGACCTCGGCGTGTTCATCGACGAGGCGGGTGTCGCGATGCGCGAGCAGACGATCGGCCGCGGCGGGCTGTATCCGGGGCGTGAACTCGGCTTCACCTTTCAGACGCTACGCGCCAACGATCTGATCTGGCCGTACGTCGTGAACAACTACCTGAAGGGCAAAACGCCGGCCGCATTCGATCTGCTGTACTGGAACGCGGACACGACCAATCTTCCCGGTCCGATGTATAGCTGGTATCTGCGTAACATGTATCTGGAGAACAATCTCCGCGTGCCCGGCAAGCTCACGATGTGCGGCACGGCCGTCGATCTCAAGCGCATCGACATGCCTGGCTATCTGCTCGCAACGCGGGACGATCACATCGTTCCCTGGCAATCCGCGTGGCGCTCGACACAACTGTTGGGCGGCAAGGTCGAATTCGTGCTGGGTGCCAGCGGGCATATCGCTGGTGTGATCAATCCCGCGTCGAAGAACAAGCGCAGCTATTGGACGAGTGGGACGAGCGCGACGAGCGCGGAATCGGCCAGCGACGCCCGGGCATGGCTCGCGTCCGCCGAGGAACAGCCGGGTAGCTGGTGGAACCATTGGATCGTCTGGCTGAAGCAGCATGCGGGCGAGCAGGTGAAAGCGCGCACTGTATTGGGAAGCACGAAACACCGTCCGATCGAACCGGCGCCCGGCAGGTATGTGAAGGTGCGCGCGGACTAGTGTGGTCGCCGCGCCATGCTGCTGTGTTTGCGGCCATCAAACGGAGAACGGCTGGCGGCCGGGTGCGGCGCGAATTCGCCCGCCCGGCTCACTGAAATCCTGCATGAGCGCGCGAGCTATCCCGCTCCACACTGTTCCCATGCAGTTCGCCAAACTGCAGTGCCGCGAGCTGCGCATACAGCGGCGAATTCTGCAGAAGCTCTGCGTGACGGCCTTGCGCGACAATGCGGCCCTGGTCCAGAACAACGATGCGATCCGCTTGCTGCACAGTAGCAAGACGATGCGCGATCACGAGTGTGGTACGGTTCATCGCGGCGTTGTCCAGCGCCGTTTGCACGAGCCGCTCGCTCGCGGCGTCGAGCGCACTGGTCGCTTCGTCGAGCAGCAGAATGGGCGGATTCTTGAGAATCGCGCGTGCGATCGCAAGGCGCTGACGCTGACCGCCCGACAGCCGCACACCGCGCTCACCCAGAAACGTGTCATAACCTTGCGGCAGTTCCTCGATAAAACCAGCGGCCGCCGCCATTCCGGCGGCGCGCTGCACCTGAGCGAGGGTTGCGTCGGGCATCCCGTAGCGGATGTTGTCGAGCACGCTGCCCGAAAAGATCACCGATTCCTGCAACACGACGCCAATCGCCTTGCGCAACGAAGCGAGCGATACCTGATCCGTCGACACGCCGTTGATCAGGATGCCACCCGATTGCGGCTCGTAAAAGCGCAACAGCAGCTGAAACAGCGTCGTCTTGCCCGCGCCAGACGGCCCCACCAGCGCGACATGCTCACCCGGACGCACATCGAGCGAGAAGCCGGAGAGCGCGGCGATGCCGGGACGCGACGGATAGGAAAAGCTCACGTCGTGGAAACGGATACCGTCGCCCTGCGCGGGCAGCGGCACGGTCGTCGCCGCTTCCTGCACCGGCGAGCGCGCGGCCAGCAATTGCAGCAGCCGTTCGGTTGCGCCGGCAGCCCGCTGCAGATCGCCCCACACTTCGGCGACGGCGCCCACCGCGCCCGCCGTGAATACCGCATAGAGGATGAACTGCGACAACTGTCCCGCTGTCATCTGTCCGGCGAGGACCGCCTGTGCGCCCAGCCACAGCACGAACACGACGGCGGCGAAGACGAACACGATCACCACGGCCGTCAGCGACGCGCGCGCGCGAATGCGTGTGAGCGCAGTGTCGAAGGCCAGTTCCACAGCGCCACCGAAGCGCTTTGCCTCATACGTCTCCTGCGTGTACGACTGCACGGTCGGCATCGCGTTGAGCACCTCGCCCGCCAGCGCGCTGGCGTTCGCGATCCTGTCCTGGCTTGCGCGCGAAAGCCGCCGCACGCGCCGCCCGAAGATCACGATGGGCGCGACCACGACCACCAGCGTCGCGATGATGTAGCCCGATAGCACGGGACTCGTCGTGATGAGCATCGCAATCCCGCCGACGGCCAGCAGCACGTTGCGCAATCCAAGCGACAGGCTCGTGCCAACTACGGTCTGGATCAGCGTCGTGTCGGTGGTGAGGCGCGACAGCACCTCGCCCGTCTGCGTGGTCTCGAAGTACTGCGGGCTCATTCGCATGACGTGGTCGTAGACCGCGCGGCGCAAATCGGCCGTGACCCGTTCGCCGAGCCACGACACCCAATAGAAACGCAGCGCCGTCGCGGCGGCGAGAATCAGCGAGACGATGAAGAGCGCGATGAAGTAGCGATCGATATGCGTGCGGTCGCCGCTCGCGAAGCCACGGTCGATCAGGTACTTGAACGCGACGGGGAGCGCCAGCGTCGCGCCCGCCGACGTCAGCAGCGCGAGGAACGCGAGCGCCCAGCGCCGCGCATACGGACGCAGGAACGGCAGCAGGGCAAAAAGCGGAGCGACACGTAGCGTGCGCGCAGCGGTATCGGGCATGGAGTGTTCTGTGTGGATCAGCGACAGGTCGATTATGTCAGCCCGTCGACTGGAATGTCGGCGGCACGGTCCGTGGACGGATACCGTCCGTTTGCGGCTAGAGCAGATTGTCGTCTTCTGTCGTCAGCGCGTCACCGTCGTGATGTCGTTCGAGGCGCGCGGCGGCTTCAAGCATATGCATTCCGGCGGGCGTCAGCATCGGCCGATGCCATCCGCCTGCGCGCGGCTCGATAGAGATGAGCCGGTAATCCAGCAAGGTATCGAGTTCGATACGCGTCGTGTCGATCTGATCGGGTGCGCTGCGCACGAGCATCAGCGTAGCCAGTTCATGTGGACTGCGCATGGTCGTTTCCTCAACCGTTATCGGGCGCGCCGGTTCAGCGCATCCTGACGAGCGTGATGGCGTGCTCCGGACACGCCGACACGCACTGGCCGCACGCGCGGCACGCGTCCGCACGCGGCGCGTAGGCGACCTTCATGCCGTGCACGCGCAGCTTGAAGCGTTGCAATGGGCGCAGCGCCTGGTAGTCGGCCGCATCGATGCGGCGGATGTCGAAGACGTTCTCGGGGCAAACCACCGCGCAATCCGCCTTGCCCTCGCAGCGGGCGAAATCGACCTCGGGGACGATCACGCCGGGCGGCTGTTTGCAGGCCGAAGTGGCATTGTGTGTCATGTGCCCGCTCCCTCGTTGTGGCGCGAAGCGGACGCCGGATCGTTGCGCAACCGCTCGCGCTCTTGCTGCGTCATCTGTTGCCAGTGCCGCCATTGGCGGGCTTTGTAGCAGCCCCCATGTCCGCGGAATCCGCCGAACAGAATCCGGCAGAGCACGAGCAGACCGATCGCGCGCGGATAGTCGATCGCATGCGCATCGATCACGAGGGCCGGGATGATCCAGTTCCATAGGCTCATGACGATCCAGCCCAGCAACGCAATGATCAGCACGAGCAACAGCGCCTTGGCGACAATTTTTCGGCGGAACTTCATTCCATTCTCCTTGGGTTCATATCTCGAAGCCGTCGTAAGACGATCGCAGGCGTTCGCGCAGATGCAGGACCGCATAACGCTTGCGCGCAAGCAGCGTGTTGACGCCTACGCCCGTCGCGGCCGCCATCTCCTTGAAGCTGCGGCCGTCCAGTTCGTGAGCGATGAACACCTCGCGCTGGTTCGCGGGCAACTCGTCGAGCGCGGCGCGCAGTGTGTCGAGCAGCGCCGCGCGTGCGTAAGCGGCCTCGGGCCCGGCATCGGCGGAAGGCAGCGTCAGGTCCAGGCGGTACGGATCGTCGGCTTCTTCACCATCGAAGGTGTTGACGGCATCGGGCAGAGGCGCTTCTTTCTTCTTGCGGAAGCGGTCGATGATCCGGTTTCGCGCGACGCGAAACAGCCACGCGCCGACCTGCTCGACGGGGTCCGGCAGCCGCCAGGCCTCGACGAGTTCCTCGAAGACGTCCTGTAGGATGTCCTCGGCTTCGTCCTGGTCGATGACGCGGCGGCGGATGAAATTGCGCAGCCTCGGACGCTCGCGGGCAACCGTATCGGCAATTTCGCGGTCCTGCTCGGTCATCGTGCTCGGGGCGTTTGGCGGTTCCATACCCGTGATGACGTTCCGCGAAGAAAAATATTGTGAGGCGCGCGACTGACCCGCAACATTTTGTCCGGCGGGCGAGCGGTTCAAGGTGGCGTGTCGAGAAAGCTCGACAGACTCGACGAAAAAATTCACCGCCTATCGTCACACAAAACAGGGGTTTCAGCCCTCGACCTGCATCCTGGCAACTGTTCTCATACTCACCAGAATCGCACTATGATGCGTTCTGTTGCCGACGCGCGGCACAGCCCGCGTCGCCCACGGCAAGCGCAGTCCGGCTGGTCTCCTGGCGTAGGGCACCCGGGAAGTGCGGCAAGGATGAAATCATGGTCCGTCTCGCGATGATTCTTCTTGGTGTCGACTATCTTCGCGTCCGCTGGCGCGAGCTGCTGATGGTCGGCTGCCTGAGTGTCGTGCTCGGTGTGACGATCTTCTGCGATGCGCTCGACGGCGCGCTGTGGTTCCCCATCATGCCGTTTGCCGCCCTGCTGATGCTCGAAGGCGTCGCGACGGTATGCGTCGCGTGGACGGGCATGGGTGGCCAGCGCACCCTGCGCTACGTGAAAGGGACCACGTTCATTCTGTCGGCGGCGCTCGTGCTGGTCGGCGGGGAACACGGCAACTTTATTCTGTCGATGATCTTCGGCACGCTGTTTCTCGTGGATGGCGCATTGCAGATCATCGCGGCCAGAGTGGTCCGCTACCGGAAGTGGAAAATCGCAGCCGCAGGCGGCGCACTGGAGGTTGCGATTGCAATCTTCTTCTACCAGCCCTACCCCGATCACTATGCGGGCACCGTCGCGTACTGCGTGGCATTCGGCTTGCTGTTCGGCGGCTGGAACATGATCCTGCTCGCCATGCGCGTACGGCGAATGGCCGTCAACCCCGCCGTCGCCGATGAGCAAACCGCTGCGCGCGCAACGGCATCGGCAGCGGCCGTCACGACGCAAGCGCCCGCCGTACAGCCGCGCCCGCTGCCGGGCCCATTCGACGGCCCACCCGAAGCGCACGAACCTGTGCTGACCGTGCACGTCTGGACGCCCGTTGGAACAGCGAAAGCCGAAGCGCGGCGGCAGCCGATCGTCGACCGTTACATCGCAGCCGTCGACAGGAACGGCTCGATCTCGACGGGGCACGCCGCGCTCGAAACAGCCGAAGGCATTTATATCAGCCTCTACCCGGCCGTTGAAATCGACAGGTCGCCGGAAGAATTCTCGCGGATCCTGCGTGCGACCCGCGACAACGATGTGCCCGGTGTGTTCCAGCCGGACTATGCGACGGAATCGGCAGCATGGTGCCCGTCGACGCGGCAGATCCGCATCCGTAACTACGATCCCGAGCGGCTCGCACGCTTCTGGGCCGAGTATCGCCGCGATACGACCTATAACCTCACGTACCGCAATTGTTCGAGCACCGTCGCTAAAGCGCTGGAAGCGGCGATCGAGGGTGCATCGGTGCGTGCCTGGGGAAAGCGTGGCGGCTGGCGGCCGTTCCTGCGCGTGGCGACCACGCCCGAACTGTGGGTCGCGGCACAGGTCAGAAAACGCTCGGCGACGATGGCATGGACGCCGGGACTCACGCTCGACTACGCACGCGCGCTCAGCATGCTGGCCGACCCGCGCCCGTCGGGGTGGGTGAAAATGGCGCGCCTCGCGCTGCGCACGATGTACGCATCGCGCCAGCGCTGGCGCGCGGAAAAAGCAGCCGCGCCGAACATCTATGATACGGACGCCGACGGCCAGCCCCCGGATTCGGAACAGACGTTGGCGCAGCCATGGCAGCCGGTCGCCGATCAGCATTACCCGGCAAAACGCCCGGACGCTTCGTAACACGCGCGGATCACGCCACGCGCCGCGCTGCGTCAATCGGGCTTGCGCACGGCCGCAAACAGATCGGTGATCTCTTTCATCGTCGCGGCTTCGTTCGTGTACGTGAACGTACCGCGCCCGAGCATTTCATTGGCGGCGCGCAGCAACGCGCCCAGCGCCGCACGCGCGAGCGCCCCGCCGACGCTGATCCGCTTCACGCCCATCTGCGCCAGATCGTCGACGGAAAACGGCAGGCCCGCCATGCCCATCAACACATTGACGGGCCGGTCGACGGAACTGACGACGGCGGCAATATCCTCACGCGTTTTCAATCCAGGCGCATAGAGCACGTCGGCGCCCGCCTCCTGGAAAGCCTGCAGGCGGCGGATCGTATCCGCGAGGTCGGCGCGGCCGTTCAGATAGTTCTCCGCGCGCGCCGTCAGCGTGAACGGAAACGGCAGCGAACGGGCCGCTTCCACGGCGGCGCGCACGCGCTCGACGGCGAGTTCGTGTGCATAGATGGGGTCGCTGGCGCGGCCCGTCGCGTCCTCGATCGAGCCGCCGACGACGCCCGCCGCAGCCGCCTGGCGAATCGTCTCGGCCGCGTCTTCCGGCGCGTCGCCGAAGCCGTTTTCGAGGTCCGCGCTCACGGGCAGGTCCGTCGACGGCGCGAGTTCGGCGAGATGGCGGATCATCTGCTCGCGGCCGACGGCGTTATCCGGCAAGCCCAGCGTGAACGCGTAGCCGGCGCTGGTGGTAGCCAGCGCCTTGAAACCGAGCGCTTCCAGCAGGCGCGCGGAGCCGATATCCCATGGATTGGGAATGATGAAGGGCGCGCTGGCCTCGTGAAGCGCGCGAAATGCCCGCGCCTTGTCTGCTTGTGTTGTTGTCATGGCGGCTCCATCGGTCGCGCAAGTGGATGCGGAAGATTCGCAATGTGCGGAACGGGAAGTGTTGCCCGGCCTGTCTCGCGACCGGGCAAAAGCAGAAGATGCGCAGATCGCGCCGCTTGCTCAGGTTTCGAGCTTCGCGTCCATCGTGATCGTCGCGTTCAACACCTTCGAGATCGGGCAACCGGCCTTGGCGTCGGCTGCGGCCTTGTCGAACGCGGCCTTGTCGCCGCCAGGAATCTTCACTACGACGTCCAGATGCGAGGCCGTCACCGCGAAGCCGCCGCCGTCCTTGTCGAGCGTGACCGTGGCCGTGGTGGCGATACGCTCCGGTTTGATGTTCGCCTTGCCGAGCTCGGCGGACAACGCCATCGAAAAGCATCCCGCATGCGCCGCCGCGATCAGTTCTTCGGGGTTCGTGCCGATGCCGTTTTCGAAGCGCGTCGCGAACGAATACTGCGTGTCCTTCAGCACGCCGCTGTCGGTGGAGATCGAGCCCTTGCCGTCTTGCAGACCGCCCTGCCAGATTGCTGATGCCTTGCGCTTCATTAGTCGCTCCTGTGTCGCGTTCGTGCTGCCGCGTTCCCCACCACGATGCCGGCCGCGACGGTCCCGCCCGGAATCACGCGGCGCCGGCATCGGTCACGCGTGCCGCGCCGAACCCGTGGGCCGTGGGCGTGGACCGAAGCTTCATCATAGGCGGATATCGGTGGCACTGCCGTGAAGCAGCGTGCATGCCCATTATTTCATCCACCGCAAGAATCTTTATCCAATCTGCCGCTTTTTTCATCACCCCGGCGGAAATACACTCTGCTCAACGGTTCGGACATCGGTGTTCAAACCGAACCGATCAACAAATGTTCCCGGAGGTCATCATGAAATCGCTTCTTTCCGCAGTGGTCGTCGCATCCGCCCTGATCGTTCCCGCTGCCGCGTTCGCCCAGCAAGCCAATGGCCCCGTGACGCGCGCGCAAGTCCAGGCCGAACTGGTCGCCGCACAGCAAAACGGTTCGCTCGACCAGAACGACGTGGCGTATCCCACGGCCAAGCCGCAATTCGGCGCCACGTCGGGATCGACGGAAGTTGGCGGCGTCTCGGCTGGCTCGTCGCAATCGGGCAAGCGTCCGAGCGTCGAACAGCGCATCTTCTCGACGTTCCGCGGCAACTAAATTGTTCGTGATGACGCGGCGCGTGTGATCCGGCACGAGTATTCGACAATCACGCGCGACCGTCGAAACAACGAAGGCCCCGGCTGACTCATCAAGTCAGCCGGGGCCTTTGCTTTTGCCGCGCCGCTTTTGTCGCGCGGCGCGCTTACTCGGCGAACGGCAGCGAGTCCTGCCCTTGCGCGCGCATGCCGAACACGTTCAGCGTCATCGCGACGAGCGCGTAGTAGCCGAGCAGCCCGACCAGATTGATCGCGACCTCGTGACCGAAGCGCTCGACTGTCTTCGCGTAGGTGGCATCGGTCACGCGCTTCGCCTCGTACAGTTCCGTCGCGAATGCGTAGATGAGCGCATCGTCGGCGTCGGCGAACGAAGGCGTCTGTCCGAGGCGGATCGCTTCGGCGTCTTCGGCGCGCACGCCTGCGTCGAGGGCGATCGGGTAGTGGATGAACCATTCGGCCTGCGCCTGCCAGCGCGAGGCCGTGACGAGAATCGCCAGTTCCGACAGCCGCAGCGGCAAGCCCGTCTTGTAGCGGCAGAACGCACCGAGGCGCTGCGCGTGCTGCGCGAGTTCGGGGCTATGAATCCAGCCGAGAAACGGCCCGTTCAGATTGCCGCGCGGTCCCGACAGGATTTCGTCGAGCACGGCTTTCTGGTCGGGTGTCGCGTGGCTGGCGTCGAAAGGAGGCAGGCGGTTGGTCATGAATCGCTCTTCGTGCAGGGTGGGTGGGTCGATCAGGCCGCGCCCGATGCCGCGAGCGCGCCTTCAATCGAATCCGTCAGGCGGCTGACGATCTCTTCGATATCGCGCGGCGTGCAGATGAACGGCGGCGCGAGCAGCACATGATCGCCGATCTTGCCGTCGACGGTGCCGCCCATCGGGTACACCATCAGACCGCGCTGGAACGCTTCGCGCTTGATCGCGGCGTGCAGCTTCAGTCTCGCATCGAATGGCGTTTTCGTCGCGCGGTCCCGTACCAGCTCGACGCCGACGAACAACCCGCGTCCGCGCACGTCGCCGATATAAGGATGCTGCGCATAGTGTTCGCGCAGCAGCGCGCACAGTTGCTCGCCACGCGCTTTCACGTTGTCGAGCAGATGTTCGTCGGCGATCACGCGCTGCACTTCGAGCGCGGCGGCGCAGGCCGTGGCGTGGCCGATGTAGGTGTGGCCGTGCTGGAAGAAGCCGGAGCCGCCTGTGATCGCCTGGTAGATCCTGTCGCTCACGAGCGTTGCACCGATCGGCTGATAACCCGCGCCAAGGCCCTTTGCGATGGTCAGCAGATCAGGCGTGACGCCGTCCTCCTCGCACGCGAACAGGTGGCCCGTGCGGCCCATGCCCGACATGATTTCATCGAGAATCAGCAACACGCCGTAGCGGTCGCACACCGCGCGAATCTTGCGGAAATACTCGCGCACAGGCGGCACCGCGCCTGCTGTCGCGCCGACCACCGTCTCCGCGACGAACGCGGCGACCGAGTCGGAACCGAGTTCGAGAATCTTCTGCTCGAGTTCGTCGGCCAGACGCTGCGCGAACTGTTCTTCCGTCTCGTCCGCGCGTTGCTCGCGATACGCGTAGCACGGACTCACGTGATGCGCGTCGATCAGCAACGGCAGGAACGGCTCGCGCCGCCACGCGTTGCCGCCGATGGCGAGCGCGCCCAGCGTATTGCCGTGATAGCTCTGGCGGCGCGCGATGATATGCCGCCGCTGCGGCTGCCCCACTTCGACGAAATACTGGCGCGCGAGCTTCAACGCCGCCTCGATCGCCTCCGATCCGCCCGACACGAAATACACATGCGCGAGACCTTGCGGCGCGCGTTCGACGAGATAGCTGGCGAGTTCCTCGGCGGGCTGCGTCGTGAAGAACGACGTGTGCGCGTACGGCAGTGCCTGCGCCTGACGCTTGATCGCATCGATCACGCGCTGGTTGCTGTGGCCGAGGCACGAGACGGCCGCGCCGCCCGATGCGTCGATATAACGCTTGCCCGTCGAATCGACGATCTCGATGCCCTCGCCTTTGACGGCGACGGGTAAGGTCTGCTTCGGCATGCGGTGGAATACGGTGGTCATACACTTTCCTCGAGTGAGCCAGTGAGCGGAAGCCGGCGACGCTCAGGCCGCCGTGCGTGCAATGAAGGTTCGCCGGGCCGGCGGCCGATTTCATACGACCCGCCCGCTATCCGATGCAACTCCCAACCCTGCTTCGGCACACGACACCTCGAACGTCAATCAACACGCGATGCACGTTTATAGTTCATTACAACATATGTTGTCAATGACGACGCAATCCACCCGTCTGTTGCAGGAACGGGGTCTTGCAGGTCGTGGGCGCGCGGTCAGGGCACGTAGGCGCCTTTCGCGTGCAGCGACTGCTCGGCGAGTTCGAGCTGCTGGACGGCGTCCGTGCCTTCGAGCGCGAGCAGATGCGCGACCAGCGATTCCGCAATCGCCGTCGCCGCCACCAGCGACGGGAAGAACGACGGGCTTTCGTGCGAGAAGATCAGCACCTTGTCGGCGTTCAGCGCGATGGGCGACACGGCGCTGTCAGTGATCGCGATGAGCTTGCTGCCTTTTTCCAGCGCGGCTTCGGCGACGCGCGCCGCCTCGACGGAATACGGCGCGAAGCTGACGACGACCGTCGCGCTGTCGCGTTCGATGCCGCGTAACTGCATTTCGAGCGTGCCGGCTTCGCCCGTCAGCAGCGACACGGACGAGCGAAACAGCCGGTATCCGTAGACGAAGCCGAACGCGACGGGAAAGCACGACCGGAACCCGGCGACATGCACGTGCGGCGCGCGCCGCAACAGCTTGGCCGCTTCGACGGTGACGCGCGTATTGTGCGCGGCCGTCACTTCGAGATTGTGTTGTTGCGCGACGAGCAGATCGTGCGCGAGGGCGTCTTTCGCATGACCCTTGACGAGGGATCGGGCACGGCTCGTCAGCGGCTCGGGCCGCGTGCGTACTCGCGCCACGAACAGATCGCGCAATTCATTCCAGCCCGGAAAGCCCAGTTGCTGCGACAAGCGCACGAGCGACGCCGGTTGCACCTGCGCGCGCTCGGCGACCTTGCGCATCGACGAGACGGCGACCTCGTCGGGGTGATCGAGCAGAAACGCCGCACCCATCTGGAACTGCGGACTGAGTTCTGAGAAACGTCCACGGATCAGAGCGGCGAGCTGGTCGAAGGTATCGGGCATGTGGTGTACCGGGGATGGGGATGACAACAAATGTTATCACCCGGTATGGAGGCAACGCCCGGCTCGACACGGTCTGGTGAATCGCAAACGATTCCTGTCCTATCGTAATTCAACCTGTCCCAGCAATATCTCGCAAATCAAACTGGCCTGAGACTCAGGGCACCAAACAAGGATTCGCAATACAAACTGGCCTGATAGCCGTAACTCATTGATTCGAATACACGCAGTGCGAACCTACGGTGACGTATCGAACACGGGCGGAGAAGCGCCGCATAGGTGTTGCAAGATTTACAAGCGACAGCGCCTTCCCCGAATGCGAACCGGCGCAATGCAGACCGCCCTAAATTCAGTGGGTTAGCTGAAGCACTTGCAAACAAAACTGGCCTGCGAGAATGCAGTTGCAAACGATATCTGGCCCGACAAAGTCGACCATAGTCAATTGATTTTAAAGGACTTTTCCAAGCTACAGAAGAGATGCCCGTGGCCGCAAGATAGGATGCAATGACACCCTGCCAAATTGCGCGTAGCGAAGTTGCTGCGCCGAACCGAGCTCAACAACAGTCTGTCGAATCGGTCGCTGGTTAGTTAAGCAGCCGAGTAAGCACGAAGTTCCTTCTCACTTCGAGCGGAATCGAGGTCATCGACGGAAACAACGACTTCGATGGCCCGCACGTAGTCTTCGAGCAAGTCCGCTTCCCGCGCGCCCAGCCGTCTGTCCCAATCGCTTTCTAACCGCTGCGACCTCGTCCGCCTCCGGAGCAGGCCGCCGCCGATGCTAGTTTTCGGTCACAGCGTCGAGCGACGACGTCGAATCGGCCAGTCCAGCAGGAACGACAATATCCGAGGTCATATCTGTTGAGGCGGCCTCGACAAGATTTGCCGGGAGTGTCTTGGATGGCTTTACACCCATTTCCCGTAGTAGTTCTGCCTGACGGATGACGTTTCCTCTACCTAATGAGAATTTGTTGTGCGCTTGGTCATACGCCTTCTGCGCCTGGTTGATTCCTTTTCCGACCTGCTGCAAATCCTCCACAAACCCACAAAGTTTGTCATACAACTCGCCGCCCCTGCGCGCGATATCCTGGGCGTTGCGGCTCTGTTGTTCCTGGCGCCAGAGGTGCGCCACAGTCCGGACCACGAACAGCAGCGTCGATGGACTGACAACCAGCACATTCTTACGCCACGCCTCCATGAAGAGGTCGTTGTCATTCGCCACTGCTAGCATGAAGGCCGGCTCAATCGGAATAAATGCGAGGACGAAATCGAGAGACCGCCCGTAAAGCGCCTGATATTGCTTTTCAGAGAGCGCTCTGATATGCCCCCGAACGGACTCGACGTGTTGGCGTAACGCGACGGTCCTCTCCGCGTCGGTGTCCGCTGAAGCGTACCGTTCGTAAGCATTCAGGGATACCTTCGAATCCACAACCAGCTTTTTCTCGTCCGGAAGGTTTATCACCACGTCGGGTTGCGCACGCGTTCCGTCCTCACGCACCTGACTGTCTTGAACCAAGTACTCTTCTCCCTTCCGCAGACCCGACGATTCGAGCACTCGCTCGAGAATCAACTCGCCCCAGTTACCCTGAATCTTCGCGGAGCCTTTCAATGCACTCGTCAGATTCTTGGCATCCTGACTCAGCACCTGGTTGAGGTCGACCAACTGCTTCACCTGAGCTGCAAGCGCGGAACGGTCTTTACCCTCTTGGATGTAGACCTCTTCCACCTTCCCTTGGAATTCCCGCAGTCGTGCTTTCAACGGCTCAAGCAGCGTCCCGATATTCGTCTGATTCTGTTCCGTAAAGCGCTTCGACTTCTCCTCGAGAATTTCGTTGGCTAACGTCTTAAACTGATTGCCCAGTGCCTCTTTCGCCTCTTGCAGCAACGCTATTCGATACAACGCACAACGGTGAAAGCGTCGCCGCGAAAATATACTCGCAGGCGCTGCCACCCGAGCGACAAGCCAAGTTGCGGGCAATGGCACAAGTTGGCGACACATACCTCAAGCAGATTGCCGCGTGGCCCATCAGTGTTCTCGCAACAATTGTCCGGCGGGGATGACTGCTCGTCCGTCGGGCTGTGTCCCGATGGCTATGCCGACGAACGCTCACCGAATATCTGCAGATGGGCAATGGCAATGCGACGATGGCTTCATGAGATTCGGGGCAATCTGCATGGCGATTCAAGCAACGCCAGCCAATGCTCACCTCATCGGAATGGGAACGGACTGGGAATGCAACACGGGATTCCGGCGCGTTGGGAACTTCTGTTCCGCCGTGAACATTCCGCCAAACGCACACCTTGCCGATACATCGACCGGATGGGCGTGCGACTCAGGGTATCGAATGGGCAACAACTGGTGCATGCCTCACTAGGCAAAAATCGGGGGACAAAATGCGGCTGAGTTACAGAAAGTCGATTTCAGCGGGACCATTCCGCTTCAACCTGTCAGATAGCGGCATCGGAGTCTCGGTTGGCGTACCGGGCTTTCGCGTTGGCAGCGGTCCTCGGGGCAATTATGTATCGATACGTCCGTGCTGTTGCGCTTGTATGCACCTGTCGGATACGCCGAGTCTTCGGGGCAAGTTCGCAGTCGAGAACGCATTTCAATTCGATACCGGTTATCGGCTTCTATAAAAGTAAGTGTTCGCAACTTACTCACAGACGACTATCCAGAACTGCGACTACAGATACCACTTCACATGCAACAGATGGTCGAGGCATCGGTTATAAATGTTTCGCGAAATCGCGGACGAAAAATCGAGCCTTAGGTTGCTGTCAAAAACCGATGCGAGGGTACATCCGTCCAGCACCAACGAATTTTCCGTTTCGATGGCTTGCGCCAGCGGTAACGCACGACTAGCAAGCATTGCTCGTCGGACGACGTCGTCATCGCTCGGTTTCGCCGACGGCCAGAATCACGATGACTCGACCGCATTTTCAACTGACATCCATCGGCCTGTCGAATGGCTTGTTGCGAGATGGGAAATGACCAGAAACGTAAGCAACTCGGACTGTGCGCGAAGGTCGAATCGGAAATAAAGTGTCATCTAGAGAAACTCTCCTACGACTCATTGTAGGACGGTCTGCATGACTTCAATGGTCAACATTATCGTTGAAGCTCTGTACAGCTGCGTATCCACGCACTATGTGTACATCAATCGAGCAACGCTATGCGGCCAATCAATGCTCGTAATACGGCCGCTCCCTCTTACCACGTATCGACTGCAACATGTCAAGTCGTTTCGGTCTCCGATAATTGGGCCTTCCGCGCTGCAGGTATTGCAAGAAACTGGAGCGACGAGATTGGCCAGCGGGCGACCGTCGAAGGATGAGTCAGCAACCCCGTCAAGCACCGGACCGTTACAGTCTGTCTTATCGTCGTTAAGGAAGAGTCGACGGCTCACGTTTCCAGCTCCTTTCCGGAATCCGGTTGTCCACAATGCGTCAGACGTTCACCCTCGTCTGACGAGACGCCATGTGACCCAGTGAACCCGGCGCTCACCAGAACCGGCTGCGCTCGCGAGCACGTCCGGCATGACCATGCCCTGCAATGCCTCGATGCGGTGATTGTCGAAGTCTGTCGCTTCCCAAGTGCCAGTAACCGGGCAAATGTCACCTGTTCGAACTTCAATTTCTGCTTCAGGTTCCTCGTGAGCGGCGCCTTCATCAGCGGGCGCATCTCGGTGCTGCGCAACGAGGAAATATTGTGACTCGTCGGGAATCACTCCATCCTTATACCGCGTGTCCTCCCACAATAGCCGCCAGTGAGTACTGGTGACCGCGGACTGCAAGGTGCGTGGGTCAGGCCGCCCTTTGATATTCGGAGCGGGAGTTCCTTTAACCAGATAGTTAAAGCACCCATTGTTTTCTTCCGTCTTTTCCCCGACTGATAGCAGCCCTAGCACCTTGCCGCGACTAATCTTTACCGGCTCCCAAATGCCGTCGACGGTAACCTCGTCGCCGGACTCGATTACCGGACCTTGGGGTGGAGGAACTTGTGGAAGCGTTGGCGGAAAAACGGGGTAATCCAATTCGTAGAACTGGTACGTATAGCGGTCCGGGTCCAGAAGTAATGTCGCCGACTGTAGCTGAGCAAAATTGTCGTTTGAGGCGGCCACCTCGAACGGCGCGTGTTCCATCTGGAACTCGGATGCACGCATCAATCGGGCAAGTCTGTCTACCTTGGGCGGATATGGAGCCTGTTGTGCGCCTCGCTCCCAGTACGACGGGTGGGGAAAGAAATACTGGCAGAGATGATAGTAACGATTGACCGCGAGCTTCAGTGGTTGACCATCTTTCCAAATGAAACGATATCCGCGCGCTAGCTGTTCCAGTCCTTTGTCATATAGGCTCAGAATCTCATAGATGGTTGAAAGGTTGTCAGCTGGCATGTACTCCGGGTCGTCCTCGGGCCACGTGTTGACCGCAACTTCGTATTCGTTGGCAAAGGTGGCAAACGCGTCACGCTTCCTTTTCCAGAGCGCATAGCTTGTCAGCCTCTGAAGCAACCAGAAGACTTGACGGCGAGTCAGGTCATCCTGCATGTCGTACTGTTTCATTGTATATATCACCGTTGCGTCTCGTGATTGGCGCCCGCTCTCACTGCAGCCGTCTTCACACTATTCGTCTGCGTGACCTTGCTCTGAACTTCATCGGTCGAGAGCCTCCGTGTTTTCGCCGCATAGCTGATATCGTCCTCGAATCGGCTGTACCCGTACACCTTTTCGACGTTTTCCCACTTCGTTTCAATGAAATCAACCCGAATACCGTCGATAATCATTGGCCCGTTGGCAGCTCGCTCGCCAGCTTTGATTTTTTCGCCAACCTTAGTTATCTCATCTGCCAGTGTGCCCAAGGCAATCACTACCTGCTCCCCTCCACCCTCCAGATACTGCACTGGCGTCGAACCTCCGAACTGCTCCGCAATCTTGCCTTGCCAGGCCTTCGCCTGTGGCATGCGCTCGGCGAAATCTTCTGGAAGATGCAGGACAACCAGATATCCGTTGCCGTTCCAGGTGTCGAGGACAGCGGAACGTGTGCGCCATTCTTCAGCGTTCTTAGGGGCCTCGCCGACACCCCAATATGCCGGGTTGCGCCCTCCGGCAGAACTTCCCGGTTTGTATGTCGCCAGCTCAGACTTCCTGCCAAACGCCCGATACAGCTTTTTCCCCGCTAGTTGCTGGGCGTCCACTGCCTTGATTTCGCCGTGAAATGAAGCGACGTCCAAGAACACCGTTTCCTCTCCAAACACGGGCATTTTGCCTGTCTTTCCAAAGAGGTTCGGCCACCCCTCGTCTATCTTAGGCTGATATTTGGCCCGAATCAGCGCCTCGGCCTCCCCCCCATCTGCTGCGCAAGCGGCGGAAGGAAACTTCCCTTTGCGGATTTGCCTCGCGAGCTTGCGTTCCTCCAGATACGCCTCGGCCTCGCGTCTTACCTTCGGCATGCCACCCGTGGCAATCTCGTGAATCTCGCCACGATAGACCATGTTCTGAAGGGTCTTCAACTTCGCATCGAGCTCCTTGACAGCCTGGGGAACCATTTGGTCAGCAAGGTCCTGAAGGGCGTGAAAACCGTCGCCAACACGTGCGAGTTGCGCGCGCCAGACCTCCGGCAGAAGTTGTCCAACGCGAGCTTTCAGAGAGCGCTCGATAGCCAGACGCACGGTTGCGCAGAAGTCTTTAACCTTAGAGAGCAACTGCGATTGGTACTTGCCGACGTCTAGCGCCTTCAGCCACTGCGGCGCGTCGCCATGCCCCATCCGGTTCAGGAACTGAACAACCTCCTGCAGCAGTTCGGCATCCTTTGCTGCGTCACCCGCGGCTCGTAGGGCGAGCCGGCCAACGCCCTTGATAACGCCGCCGACAACGGGAATCAACGCGAATATCAGAACGACGAACAGAACCCACTGCATCACCTCCTGGCGTTTTCGAGGGTCCGAACTCATGCCTATACCGACGGACAGCAGGTCGCGTACGGCTGTGACGTCACCGACTAGCGGAATCATGCCGATGGCGGCGTCCGTGATGACCTGGCTGATAGTCTGCTTTTCGTTGAATGCACCCTGCAGTGTGCCCCAGCACCACTGACCGACCTCCAATGAAGTGGCCTTGAAGTCATCTATGCTCCAGCTCACTGTCACGCTCCCCCGTGCTTCTGAATCAGCGAATCGATGTCAGCCTCAGACAGTTGTTCTCCTTTAAAGTCTGGATTGCTGGCTTTGTCCTTGCGAGCGTATGAGCGTGCGTCGGGTCCAAGCTCGACCTTGACGGGGCCTACCGGGACATCATTAAGATTCATCCGTCCCTGTGCGTCTAAGGTGCCTTGCCGCGTGCTACCGTCGGATAGCGTGGCTATATATTTCGCTCCCTGCACCGGTTCATCGTCGTGATACAGATACTGCATCGCCGTATCGTATTTGGATGTCGGCAGCGCCGGCAGCGGGTATGTGGTACTTGTGGGCCCGTTGAATGAGTGCTGGCTACCCATGATGTCTATCTTTCCGGGGGCATGGATTTCAATGTTGCCTCCCGCAATACGAACGTATGCGCCGCCCGAGGTCAACAGGATTCCCTGATTTGCTGCTGCCTCGATTGTTTCGGTGGCGGACAGTACGCGAAGCGTCTTCTGCGCAGTTATCTCTACGTTATTCGAATGGGCTTGAATCTCCACCTTCCCCTTTGCGGCAAACAGTTTCATGCCGGCGTTCTGGACGAAGAGGCTGATACGCTGCGCCACGCTTGCGACCAGTGACTTGCCTGTCGCTATATGTATGCTCTGCCCGCTGACAAAATTCGTTGCTCGTCGGCCGCAACATGCGTGGAATGAGGGGTGGACAGCGCAATGCCCGCCGGGCTCGCGAACAGCATCACGGGCTCCTTGAAAGCATTGGCGTTGCCGGTGCCACCGCCAGCTGTATTTCCTCCTGACGACGCTCCCGGAACGCTGCTTTGTGTCGCATCGGTGAACGCTTTCAGCGACTCCCGTCCGTCCTTCAGGCTTTCAGCCTGATGGGTCTCGCTAGCATCCGATAACGACTCCAGCACACTCCCCGATTTGACGAGTTGCTGCTGCGCGTCGCGGACATCAAGCGGCTGGCTCGACGAACCGTTCGCCGGATGAGTCGACACGTACAAGCCTTGTCCGGCCCGCACGGCGCCGTAGGCGTCCGACTTCAGGTCGAATCCGCTGCCCAGGTATGAGCCGCGGTTGTTTCCCGACTGCTCGATGAGATATCCGAGATGCAAATGGGCATTGGCGCTGGTCGAATAGAGGTGAACGCGGTTCTGGCTGGTCGAATCGTCCATCACCAGCTGGTTGTAGCCGGCGCCGCCAAGCTCTTTGGACTTGTACCCTGATAGCAGCCCGTTGGAATGCCAATGGGGGGACTTCTCAGCATTGAAAACGCGGCCGGTGACGATGGGCCGGTCACAGTCGCCATCGAGGAAAGAAACGATGACCTCTTCGCCGACGCGCGGCACGTGAACGCCGCCATAAGCTGCGCCCGTGTCTGAATAGGCCACCCGCACCCAGCAGGAAGCATTTTCATCGCCGCTGTTCAGTCGGTCCCAATGAAAGCGGACCTTGACGCGGTTCAACTCGTCAGTGAAAACTTCAGCGTTGGCCGGCCCGGCAACCGTAGCGGTCTGCATGCTCATCACCGGCTTGGCATGCTCGAACGGGCTATGGAATGGAACGGTGCGGCGCTGGAGTTCAGCTTCAACGAGATAAAACCCCTCGCTCCCGTCGCCGTGGGCGACAACAAACTTCGGTGCGGCGCCTGCATGCGCCGCGCGCACCCGCGACAGCTCCGTCGAGAGACTGTGCGGGAAATCGGCCGTGGTGGAGACAGGCAGATTGTTTTCGATGTACCAATGCGTAGCAATGACCGCGAACTGCCGCTGTTTGTCTGGGTCCCGGTCGTGCTCCGGGTGGCCTTCGAGCTGGAACCACTTTCCGGCATCGATGTTCCGTACGCCACCAACAGCCATGAAGCGCTTCGCCCGTGACTCCCACTCCTCCATCCGGATTCTGGAGAGGTGGTCGCCGCGGTCCTGCGTCAGATGCGTATATGCGCCGGTATATTCGTAGACCTCGGTCTGGACCGGCAGACTGCCGTGAGTCGACAACGTGGGCACGTTGGTGGACTTTTCAGCGCCGGGAGATTTGTAGTCGAATGTCCTCGTCGACAACGAGGAACTATGCAGGGTGCGTGAACCCGCCCATTGAACCCAGGCGTCTGGCGAAGTGTTCGTACCCGCGCGAGCGAACTGCAGCGTTTCAGGTACCGCTGGCTTCAGCGAATACACGTCGTCCGTGATGACAAGCGTATGCGATGCACCATCATCGGCTTGCTCGAAATAACCGAACAGACCTTCCGATTCCATCAGCCGCTGACAGAAATTCCAGTCGTCTTCGTATTGAACGCAAAAAGACCGCTGCGGCAACGGTGTTCGCAATTCGAAGCGAAAGGCACCCTGAGCCTGCGGATGCTGATTAAATACGTCGGTGAGAATCTCGTCGGCGGATTTATCCTGCCAGACACGCGCGTCTTTGCGAAATCGCAAAAAATGCAGCCACGATGAAAAAGCAATCTGGTAGCTCGTGATACTGCCGTTTGAGCCAAGTCGACGCACCGTATGTGCATAACCGTGATGCGGGCAATAAGACTTGTCCGCCTGCTGAATCCAAAGCGTAACGGGCTGGGCGATAAGCGATTTAAGCTCAATGGACCCTGATGTCGATATCACATCGACTGTGAAATCAAAATTCCGGCCAAGGCGGGACCTACCAATGGCGCGCTCAGGCACCAGAATGTTATCGCCCAATGGACTATCCAGCTTCAGCAGGCGCCCTTGCTGCATCATCACCCGAGCCGTCAATCCCGTTATGTCTTGCGCACCCATAGCGTCGTCTTCTATTTACATTGGCAGCCGCCGGCGCAATTCTACGAAATAATGCGAAAAATGGACAGGGAGAAATAGCGAATCGGCAGCTCCGAATATCCACCGTTCTGTGCGCGATTTTATGCAAATTGACTTAACAATTAACGATTCGACTCTCAGCTACCCCCTCAAACACCCCTTAACTATCTTGGAACAGATAAGCGTATATGGCTCCAGCCGGTTGCCTTGCATTCAATTGAGATTTTCCGAATCAACCTCAATGCGCTCGGCATTATCGACAACAGTTAAACCGTCCCTTGAGGAAGGCACGCCACGTTTTGTCAAATTCGCTTCTGCAGGGGTAGAAACGGTCGACCTTACGCCGGATGGCGTCGCTCCGTCCACTGCGTTTTCGGCGACAAGCATGCGGTTTCTACCCATACGTTTTGCGCGTTAAAGTGCTGAGTCCGCCCATTCGAACAGTTCTGCAACATCCGACGGACGACGCATTTTCCCTTGCGCCACTCCCATGCTCAACGTGACAACCTCCAAGGGGCTTTTAATATGGGTCAAGTGCAACGATTCGACCGCCGCTCACGCGTTCAGCCGAAGCCAATGCCTCAACGGGCCCACAGTTCGCCGTTGAAGTTTTTGAAGTGGTCAACATCGGCAAACAGAATAGCGACCGCTTCAGCCGAGGGATGGCGGTTCTGCGAACGCAGGCGCTGTTCAATCCAGCTGTCAAGGTATCGACGATTCCACAAGCCGGTGAGGCCGTCGACGAACGCCATGTCTCGGAGCGCCTGCTCTTCTCTGAAACTTGAGCGCGGTTGGCCACGGTCAGACGCAGAAACCTAGACAATACCGAGACAGGATTAGCGGCTGGGGACATGACGTTGGCGGCCTAGAGCCTTAATGCGGCCGCGCCGCGGTACTCATCCCGCTAAAGTCTGTCCGGTGTTCTGCCGACAATATACTTACATACGATGATGCCCTCCTGTCATTGAAATCCCCTCGACAAACCCAAGTGGCAATGGCAGATGAACGCTTTCAAGATTCATTCGAAGGACGAGACAACCGACCAGCGTGGCAAGTGCGACGGCTGTCGAGAGTCAACGCAGGCACCCATTGATATTGCGTTCGCCTTTCAGCCGATTGTCGATGTGAACAGTAGAAGCATCTTTGCTTGTGAGGCGCTCGTGCGCGGTCCCCGCGGCGAGCCTGCCTATTCAGTGCTCTCTCAAATCGACGCCGCGAATCGCTACCAGTTCGACCAGCGATGCCGGCAAGTCGCCATTGCCAGCGCCGCCGCGCTTGGCATGGATTCGCTTTTGTCGATTAACTTCATGCCCAATGCGGTCTATAAGCCAGAAGTCTGCATTCGCAGCACGCTGGACGCGGCTCGGGCGCACGGCTTTCCAATCGAACGCATCGTTTTCGAGACCGTCGAGGGCGAAGATGTGCGCGACCGGGCGCATCTTGTCGATATCTTCAGGGCCTACAAGGAGTTTGGCTTCCAGACAGCGATTGACGACTTCGGTGCGGGTTATTCCGGGCTATCACTACTTGTCGACTTCCAGCCCGACCTCGTCAAGCTCGATATGGCGCTCCTACGTGGCATCGATACGGATACCGTGCGGCAGAAAATTGTCCGGGGCGTCATTACTATCTGCGATGACCTCGGCATTCGTATCATCGCGGAAGGCATCGAAACAAAGGGCGAACGAGATTTCTTCGTCGCACATGGCGTCAGCCTCATGCAGGGTTACTGGTTTGCAAAGCCGGATTTCAATGCCATTCCGAGCATTGACGATTCTGCTTACCAGGGCTAAGACTGGAAATCTTCCCATCTGGCATCATGCCGCAATCCGATGCTTATAGTAAGGATGCACCTTGTCCTCAAGAATCGCGTATTGAGCAGCAAGGTCTTTCGGATTCGGATTGAGCCAGGCCGCGACAAAGGGCTGTAAGCGGGCAGACTCATCTTCCACCTGCACGGCGAGAAGCTCGCCGGCCTGTGGGGACTGAACGAGAGGACTCTTGGTATCCGGCAGAGCATTCCACCGACCGGGTAATTCAGACCCAGCCAGTGAACGCTCTCAGTGAGTCGTCAAGACCGCTTTTGCAGCCCGATTCAAGCCGAAGGCGTGCCATTGCCTTATTGCATTGCCTTGTATCGCTGGGCCTACAGCCGGTTCAGTCAGGCCGCAACTGACCGTTGAGGGCAGGCTGCGGCCACGAATCAGCAACTCGTCGCGACTGTTTTTCCAGCTTCACGATGGTCAGCGTGCCGTCGACGTTTTCGACACGCACCTTGACCTTGTCGCCTTCGTGAACGCGTTTGACCATGTCTGCGTCCTTCGCCTTGAACGCCATGGTCATCGGCGGCATGCCGACGTTCTCCAGTGCATCGTGCTTGATGGTGACCATTCCGGTAGCAGCATCAACCTTCTTGACCTCCGCATCCGTCAGTGCATTATTCGAGGTCATCTTCTTGGCCGACAGCTTCGCAGACATGCTCATGCCAGCCATGTCGTCACCTGCGAATGCCGGACCGGCCACAACAGCTACGAAAGCGGCGACAGCAACAATCATCTTCTTCATTGAGTTTCTCCAGTTTGAACAGAGGGCACTTGCGTGCCGGAAGGTACTGCATGAGGAAACCGCGCCTGGTGCCTCACGCGACGGCGCTGCAACAGTAACCAGGCTGCGGGAATAACGAACATCGAAAGGATGGGCGCGGTGACCATGCCGCCGACCATCGGCGCGGCGATGCGCTGCATGACTTCCGAGCCGGAACCGTGACCGACCATGATGGGAATCAGGCCGGCAAGGACAACCGAAACCGTCATCGCCTTGGGGCGTACGCGCAACACGGCACCTTCGCGGATTGCGTCGAGTAGCGTGGCCTCCGTCATGGGCTCGCCAAGCTCGAGTCGCCGGTTGAGTGCACCCTTCAGGTATAGCAGCATCACGACGCCGAATTCGGCGGCAACGCCGGCAAGCGCAATGAAGCCGACCGATGTCGCAACGGACACCGCGTGACCCAATACGCAGATGAGCCAGAAGCCGCCGACGAGCGCGAACGGCACGGTCGACATCAGCAGAAGTGCGTCAGCCGCGGAACTGAACGTGAGGAACAGCAGCACGAAAATGACAATCAGCGTGACCGGAATAACGGTGCGCAACTTCGCCGCCGCCCGCTCCAGGTACTCGAACTGTCCCGACCACGCAATCGAATACCCGGGCGGCAACTGGACCTTCTCTGCGACGGCGCGCTGCATTGCCTTCACGGCCGACTGCAGGTCCACGTTGCGAATATCGACGTAGACGTAGCCCGAGAGCCGCGCGTTTTCGCTGCGAATCGACGGCGGCCCATCGGCAATCTGCAGGTTGGCCACATCGCCCAGCTGTATCTGCGCGCCACGGTCGGTCACAACCGGTAACTGACGCAGCCGCTCGAGCGAGTCGCGGACCTCGCGTGGATACCTGATGTTGATGGGAAAGCGCTCCCGTCCCGTAATGACCTCGCCGACATTTTCTCCACCGACCGCCGATGAAACCACAGACTGAACATCGGCCACGGAAAGTCCGTAGCGCGCGGCCGCCTGCCGGTTGATGTCGACGTTGATGTACCGGCCACCATTCACGCGTTCGGCCAGCGCGGACGACACGCCCGGCACATCTTTCACCACTGCCTCAACCTGCGTGGCAATCCGGTCAATCTGCGTAAGGTCAGCGCCGGAGATTTTCACGCCGACGGGCGACTTGATTCCGGTGGAGAGCATGTCCAGACGGTTGCGGATAGGCGGCACCCAGAGATTCGACAGTCCCGGCACTTTCACCGTGCGGTCGAGTTCGTCCCTCAGCTTTTCCGGTGTCATGCCGGGTCGCCACTGGCTGCGTGGTTTGAACACAATCGTGGTTTCAAACATTTCGAGCCCAGGAGCCGGGTCGGTGGCCGTTTCAGCACGCCCCGACTTGCCGAATACCGTGGCGACCTCGGGCACCGTCTTGATGAGCCGGTCGGTCTGCTGCAGCAGTTCAGCGGCTTTCTCGGTCGAGATGCTGGGAAGCGCCGTTGGCATGTACAGGAGGTCACCCTCGTCGAGCTGGGGCAGGAACTCGCCTCCCAGTCGCGACAGCGGAATCGCGGTCAGCACGAGCGCCACGACGGCGAGTCCGATGGCGAACCAGGGACGGCGCAACGTCGCTTCGAGTAACGGCCGATAAAGACGCACCAGTACACGGTTGATGGGATTCGAGGCTTCGTGCGGGATGCGCCCGCGAATCAGATAACCCATTAGCACCGGAACCAACGTCACCGACAGACCGGCAGCGGCCGCAATCGTGTAGGTCTTCGTGAACGCCAGCGGCGAGAACAGTCGGCCCTCCTGTCCTTCCAGCGAAAACACCGGGATAAAGGACAGGGTGATGATGAGCAGCGAGAAGAAAAGCGCCGGCCCGACTTCGGCTGCTGATGTCGTAATCAACTCCCATCGCTGCACGGTCGTAATGGGCTTACCTGGATGCGCGTGCTCGTACGCCTCCAGGTGCTTGTGCGCGTTCTCAATCATCACGATGGCCGCGTCAATCATCGCGCCGATGGCAATCGCAATGCCACCCAGGGACATGATGTTCGCGTTCACGCCCTGATAGCGCATCACGATGAAGGCGGCGAGCACGCCGAGCGGCAGCGACAGGACCGCGACCAACGCGCTGCGCAGATGGAACAGGAAGACGGCGCACACGATCGCGACCACGATGAACTCCTCGATGAGCTTGTCCTTGAGGTTGTCCACCGCGCGTTCGATAAGCTGAGAGCGGTCGTAGGTCGTCACCACTTCGACGCCTTGCGGCAGCGAGCGCTTCAACTCCGCCATTCTGGCCTTCACCGCTTCAATGGTTGTCAGTGCATTCTTGCCAGAACGCATCACGACGACGCCACCGGCTACCTCGCCCTGGCCATTCAGTTCGGCAATGCCCCGGCGCGGCTCCGGGCCAATCTGGATACGCGCGACATCGCCCAGCAGCACGGGTGTGCCTGCGTCATTCGTTCGCAACACGACATTGCGGAAGTCATCGAGGGAATGCAGATAGCCTGACGAGCGGACCACATACTCAGACTCGGCGAGTTCGACCACCGAGCCGCCGGACTCCTGGTTGGCCTTGCCCAGTGCATCGGCCACCATCCCCTGCGTGATGCCGTAAGCCCGCAGTTTGTCCGGGTCGAGCACGACCTGGTACTGGCGCACCATGCCGCCGATGCTCGCCACCTCCGATACGTCCGGCACGGACTTGAGCTCGAACTTCAGGAACCAGTCGTTAAGTGCCCGAAGCTCCCCGAGGTCGTGCCGACCCGTACGGTCGACCAATGCGTATTCGTAGACCCAGCCCACGCCGGTAGCGTCTGGACCAAGTGAAACCGTCGCGCCCGGCGGCAAGCGGCTTTGCACCTGGTTAAGGTATTCGAGCACGCGGGAGCGCGCCCAGTACTGGTCGGTCTTGTCGTCGAACAGCACATACACGAATACGTCACCAAACGACGAGTAGGCGCGAATGGTTTTCGCGCCCGGCACACCGAGCAACGTCGTCGTAAGCGGATACGTTACCTGGTCCTCGATGACCTGAGGCGCCTTGCCCGGATACGACGCCTTGATGATGACCTGCGTATCCGACAAGTCAGGCAACGCATCGAGCGGCGTTTCCTCGAGCGAATATACGCCCCATGCCGTGATGAGCACCGTCGCGAGCAACACCAGAAACCGGTTGTGAATGGACCAGCGGATAAGGCGTGCAATCATTTGGCGCCTCCCATCGGTTCGACCTTCGTCAGCGCGTATCCGTCGTCGGACTTTTTGAAGACGAAGTGCGCCGTCTGGCCGGGCTTCACATCTGCGAATGCATCGGACGCTGGCTTGTTGAATGACATCGTCATCGCGGGCCAGCCGAGCGCCGGCACGGGCTGATGCGAGAACGTGATGTCCGCAGCGGTCACCTTTTCGACCTTGCCGGTACTCTCATAGCTTTGTGCGGCAGCGGGTGAGGAAGCCGCTTCCGGCGCACTTGCTCCTGTACCACTGCTACCCTCGAGTCTGGGCAGGATGCCCTTCAGGCTAGCTTCCGAGTCAATCAGGAACTGGCCTGACGCAACGACCGTGTCTCCGTCATTCAGGCCGCTGGTGACTTCGGTCAGGTTGCCGACATCATTTCCGACCGTGACGTTCACGGGCTGCAGGTGACCGTCAGCATGCTTGACGATGACGACCGAGCGCTTGCCTGTCGTGATGACGGCTTCAGACGGTACAAGTAGCCGCGAGACCGGCTTCTGCGCCGCGACGCGCACGCGCATCAGCATGCCGGGTGTGAGTTTCAAGGCGGAGTTATCGATTTCCAGACGCGCCTGCAGCGTGCGGCTCGTGGTGCTGATGCCGGGCAGGATTTCGCGAATCTGCCCCTTGAAATGCTGGGTCGCGTCACCGCTGAACGTCGCGTCAACGGTCATACCAGGACGCACGGTCAGCGCCAGGTTCTCGGGAATTTCGACGATGAGCCAGAGCTTCGAAAGCCCCGCGACCTTCGCCAGCGTCTGGCCGGGCAACACCTGCGCACCGTCGCGGACATTCAGTTCACTCACCACGCCCGTCTCGGGCGACGACAGGACAATATGGGTCTGCGCCTTGCCCGTGCGGTCGAGGCTCGCGATGACGCTCTCGGGAATAGACAGCGCCCGCATGCGCGCACGCGACGCTTCCAGCAAACCCATATCCATCCCGCCGCGCTTGAGCGACAGATACTCTTCCTGAGGTGCCAGCCAGTCCGGCACAAAGAGCGATGCAATCGGTGCACCCTTCGAGATGCGTTGCATCGGAGCGCTCGCGTACAAGCGGTCAATGTAGCCTGTGACGCGCGTCTGCACGACGTCGGCCTGTGATTCATCGAATTGCGTGGTGCCGACGGCGTCGAATCCTTCCGTGGTTTCCTCACGCTGCACGCTCGCGTAGCGGATTCCCAGGTTTTGCTGGAGCCCCGGGTCTATCCTGACGCCGGTCGAGCTGCCACCTTCATCCGCGTACACGGGCTCGAGCTGCATGTCCATGAAAGGCGACTTGCCTGGTTTGTCGAAGTGCTGGTTGGGCACCATCGGGTCGTGCCAGTACAGCACCTTCTTGCCAGTCTTCGGGTCGACCTGGTCGCCCGACGCAGTGCCCGCAGCAGGATTCATGGATACGGCCATATCGGTCGTCGAGGCGTGATGGGTGCCCGCGAAGTAGCCTGCACCGAGCAATGCCGCGCCGGCAAATACCAGTAGAACGGCGCGGACCAGTGGTTTATTCATCATCGTTCTCTCCTTCACTGGCCAGCGGCCATCGTCGATGGCACAACCTGGTACTCGAGCTGTGCCCAGGTCTGGGAAACATCGCGCCTGAGGTCGAGCACCTGAAGTTGCGCATCAAGCTGCGCGCGACGTGCCGCGAACGTATCGGCAAGCGAGCCTGTCCCTGACCGATAGGCAGCGTTCGCAAGCTGCACGCGCTGGTCGGCCGCGGGCAGCAGCGATTGGCTGAGATTGGCAATACGTTCGCGGCCGCTGGCGAGAGTAGCTGACTGGGCCTGAATATCCGCTTCAACCTGACGCTGCGTGTCCTCGTACAGCAGGCGCGCCTTGGTGGCGAGCTCCGACTTCTCGGCGGCGTCGCGGTTCTGGCGGTTTTTGCGGTTGATGGGCAGCGGGATGCTTACGCCAACCGACACCATGTTCGAATACGCACCACCGCGTTGCTGGTAGGCAACTTCCCACGTCCAGTTGGGACTGCGCTCGCTGTTTGCGACAGCCGTGTCGGCGTCGGCAACCGCGATGTCGTCGGCTGCGGCTACCAGCGTAGGCTGGACCTGCTTCAGTTCCTCGGGAGGCAGCGACGACACGAACGACGCCGGCGCAGGCGGCTCACCTGTGACGTCGGAAACGGGTGTCGCGGTCCAGCGCGAAAGCGCAATGAGGGCAGTCTTGTACGTCTGCTCGGCCTTGAGCACCTGGTCCTGCGTCTGCGCGAGCATCGCCTGACCCTGCACGACATCGGCGGCAGTCGCCTTCGCGCCCCGGTACGAGGCTTTCGTGGCGGCGAGTTCGTGGTTCATGTGCTCCAGCAGTTCCTGCTGGAGCGAGACGGCCTTCTTTGCATAGATGGCGTTAAGCCATGCACCGGCCGTCTGCTGACGCACGTTGGCGAGTTGCAGCAGATAGCCGTCGTGTTCACGACCGACCATCTGGTTAGCCAGTGTCGAGCGCAATTGCCGCTTCTCTCCCGAGACCCATTCCTGCTCGATACCAATGCGGCGCATCGTCATGAAGTCCTGGCCGATGGTGAATTTCTGCGGCCCGGTGACGGGCAGATTGTCAACACCTGCCTTGAGTGTCGGGTCTGGTAACTGGCCGGCCTTGACGGCGGCCTCCGAACTGGCGCGTTCCGATGCCTGTGCCGCCTGCATCGCAGCCGAGCGGTCGGTTGCGGACTGCAATGCGGCCTCAAGCGTGAAGGACGCGTTCTGGGCGTGCGCGGCGGCACTCGCGAGTATCAGCGCGACGACGGGCAAGCGCGCGCGCAGTGATGCACGCCGGCGCGGCGTGCCGATAGTTTTTGGTTGCATGTTCTAACCCTAACGGCGGAGACCCAATAGGGAATCCACGTCCTGGACGCAGGACGACCTCGCCGCAGATGCGGCGAACCAGTCAGACGAGGGTTAGATTGCTCTGGGAGGTCGCCAGAGGCCGCCCGGCTCGCGGCAAGCGAAGCACTCGGCGTAGTGAAAGACGACCTGATTGCTGACAGCCATGGGGTGACTGACGGTCGCCTGCGCAGGTGGGTAGTAGATGCTGGCGAACTGACACTGGGCCGTTATCTTGCATAAAACGCCCTTGGCCTTGCCCGCCGTCGGTGACTTCATCATGTTGCAGCCCGGCATGTCGACGGACATGGCGCCGTCGTCGTCATGCATGGACGCCGACTGCTGCATCGGACATTCGCCCGCCAAGCCGGTGGCTGCCAGCCCGCTCAGGGGCAGCATCGCACACAGCAGCAGCAGGAAAATGGTCCGGAGAATCTTCATGGCGTCAATCGTAGCGAATGCATTCTATCCTGGTTGCCCGGATATTTCCGTGGTGTTCCCTGGGCGAAATAATCGCGGGTCAGAGCATCGTAAAAAAGGGACCCGGCTTTACGCACGGGTCCCGTGAAAGACGGTCAAGCCTCACGTCGGTAAAGGAGCCTGCCTTCATCGACCGTCGGCGACGACCATCTGCGTGGACGTTGCGCGCATGAATGCATTGCGGCTTACATGGTCCCTGGCAGGGGACTCGAGACGAGAACCGCAGCGGCGACAAGCACGCCCGCCAGGACAACTGACTCCACATGCAGAACAGTGGCAAACCGTTTCAGCCGTCGGGCGATGCCTTCCGTGTGTCCTTCCCTCAACGAGGCAAGCAACTGCGGCATCTCGAAGAACCGGTTATGTCCGCCAAGCGCGGCAGCAATCAGCACGAGCGCGAATTTGAGCAGCAGCACTTGGCCGTACGCCGACGTCACCAGGCTCTCGGGTGCATTTACACCACGCCAGCCGTTGTATGCGCCGGTAATAAAGAGGACGACCAGCGCGAGGGTGGCAGCGTCAGAGAGTGATTGGACGAACGCAGCACTGTTCGCCCGCTCCGGGACGGGTGCACTGAATATGCGTGGCAAAACCACATACGTTGTCACGAGGACAAGTCCTACCCATACGCTGATAGCGAGCAGGTGTACCCAGTCGACCCACACTGGAAGGCTCAATACACCCGCATCGACGGGGTGGCCTGCGTGGCTGCGTGACATTGCAACACCGGCGAGCGCGAGCCAGATTGCCGGCTTGAAGCGTATCTGACGTCCCGACTGCACGAGCGATAGAATCATCATCACCAGCATCAAACCTGCGCCCGCCAGCCATGCATGGCCAAAGCCAGTTTCCACCAGCATCGAGCGGACGGCTGGGCCTGTCTCCCCGAGCGTTGATTCGCTCATCAGCGCGCAATGAATCCAGAAGGCGATTGCACTAGAGACAAGCACAGTGAGCGAACCGATGCGCAGGGTGAGCAGCAAGTGCCAGCTGACTCTGGTCTGCCAACGCGATGTGCCGCGAGACAGCCACGTGTCGCTCAGCAACGCTCCCACCAGAACAGCAAAGCTGATGTTCTGGAGCGCCACGAATGCAAGCCGCAAGACACCGAGGAAACCGTCATTCATCACTTCACCGCAAACGTGTAGGTGCCTTTCGTCTTATGGGCGTCATGCGTCATGACAGTCCATTGCACCGTGTACGAGCCGGAGGCGAGCTTCGGAATCGCGACCGTAAGCACGCGCGGGTTCGAGGAATCGACTTTGGCTTTTTCTTTGGTCGCGGATGCGCCGGATGCATCGACAACCTTAATCGTGCTGAACGACGATTCGAGGTCCTCGTTGAAGGTCAGATTGAGTGACTGTGGTGACGTATCGACCGTGCTGCCCGCCGCCGGTGTCGCGCTTTCAAGTTTGCCGTGCGCAAATACGAGCACAGGTGAAAGTATGAAAGCAGTGGTTGCCACTGCACGAACAGAAAGTCTGCGCATTTTGGTGTTCATGACTGTTGCCTCCCTGAGAATGAATCGTGACGCTCTGCCGTTGTACGGCGGATGTCCCTTTGTACTCACTGCTTCTGCAGCTTCGTCACGGTGAGCGCGCCATCAACTTCTTCTGCGACGAAGTCAATCTTGTCGCCGACCTTCACTTGCGACAGCATGGCCGGGTCCTTGACCTTGAACACCATCGTCATCGCTTCCATATCGAGGTTCTCGAGTGGCCCGTGCTTGATGGTCAGCTTACCGGCGGCGTTGTCCACTTTCTTGACCTCGCCGTGCGACATGCTGCTCTTCGCGTTTGCCCCCTGTTGCGCACCGCTTGCCGGTGTCGTGTTGCCCGTGTCACCGGCCGCATATGCAGTTGCCGAGACGGCCATGGCACAACCCAGCACAATCGAAACAATCGCATTCTTCATCACGCTCTCTCCTACAGTTGAAGTAACAAACCCGGCTGGCGTCATGTCCAGCCTTCTATGAAATCAGCTATCGGGCAGTTCACCCGTGTACTCGTATGCCACGGTCCCCTTCGGATGTTTGAACCAGCCCGGGTCGCGGTAATCGTTGCGACCGAGTCCTTCACGCACTTTGACGACAGTGAACATGCCGCCCATTTCCAACGCACCAAATGGCCCGGTACCCGTCATCATCGGCAGTGTGTTGTCCGGTAGCGGCATCTCCATTTCGCCCATCGAGCCGCCGGAACTGCCCATCGCCATGTAGTCCGGCACAAGTTTGTTGATACGTTTCGCCAGGTCTTTCTGCGGTACGCCAATGAGGTTCGGAACCTGATGCCCCATCGCATTCATCGTGTGATGCGACTTGTGGCAGTGAAACGCCCAGTCACCGGGCCGGTTTGCCGTGAACTCGATGGCGCGCATCTGACCGACTGCAACGTCGGCGGTCACTTCCGGCCAGCGAGCAGAAGGAGGAATCCATCCACCGTCAGTTCCGGCGACCTCGAAGCTGTACCCGTGAAGATGAATGGGGTGATTGGTCATCGTCAGATTGCCGAAGCGGATGCGCACCCGGTCTCCTGCGCGCACAGGCAGCGGGTCGACGCCAGGAAAGACCCGCGCATTCCACGTCCACATGTTGAAGTCCGTCATTTCGTTGACGCGTGGCGTGAAGCTCCCTGGGTCAATGTCGTAAGCGGACATCAGGAACACGAAGTCGCGGTCCACCTGCATGACGCTGCGGTCCTTCGGGTGCACGATGAACGTGCCCATCATCCCCATGGCCATCTGCACCATCTCGTCGGCATGCGGGTGATACATGAAAGTGCCGTGCTTCTCGAGCTGGAACTCATAGACGAACGTCTTGCCGGGCGGGATGTGCGGTTGCGTAAGACCGCCCACGCCGTCCATCCCGGACGGCACGAGCATCCCGTGCCAGTGAACGGTGGTGTGTTCAGGCAGTTTGTTGGTCACGAAGACACGGACCTTGTCACCTTCGACCGCCTCGATGGTCGGGCCAGGTGCCTGGCCGTTATACCCCCAGAGATTCGCCTTCATGCCCGGGGCCATTTCACGAACGACCGGCTCGGCGATGAGGTGGAACTCCTTCCAGCCGTTCTTCATCCGCCAGGGCAGTGTCCATCCGTTAAGCGTGGCCACCGGCGTATAGGGGCGACCATTGGGCGGAACAAGCGGCGGCTGCGTCGCCGTTTTTTCCATGATTGGCGCTTCTGGCAGTGAAGCCGCTCCAGCCTTGCTGACCAACGCCGCACCGAGGAGCGCCGCGCCTGAGCCGCCGAGAAAATTTCGACGTGAAACCATGTTCATTTACCTTCTGAATTCATCGGCGACGCGGGCTGCGTCGCAGGAGCGGGCAACGGCGAGTCCTGCATCGGAGCCGGTGCTGCTTGTGCGGCAGGAGCTGGCGCTTCAGCGCCGCGCGGTAAGTCGGGCGTCTGCGCCATGGCAAGCGGCGGAAGCCGGCCACCCAGCGACTGTTGAAGGTCCGTCTCCGCAAGCCAGTAGTCTTTCAGCGCGTCGATGTATCCGTTAACGGCCGCGACCTGGTCGCGCGAATCGGCGAGCAGTTCGAATACGCTTGTCAGCATGCCGTTGTAGCGCAGCAGCATTTCGTCCGAGATGGTCTTGCGCACAGGCACGACTTCATCGCGATAGTGCCTGGCAACGTCGTAGCTCGTTAGGTACGCGGAGTACGACTCACGAACCTCGGAACGTGCATCAATCGCCGTCTGGGCAAGCCGGTTCGCCGACTGCATGTAGATGGCTTCGGCCCGCGCGACTTTCGCGCTGCCCCAATCGAAGATGGGAATGTCGACGCTGATTTCGTAGCCGTGTTCGTGCCCCTTGTCGGTCTCGAAGTTGTCGAGATAGCCAACGTCCAGCGCATTGATGAACCGGGTTGCCTTGCTCAGACCCAGCGAAGTTGCAACGCCTTGTGTTCTCAGCTTCGCCGCCTGAATATCGAGGCGGTTTTGCATCGCAAAGCTCTCGACGTCATTCAGTTGAGGCCTGTCCTTCGGCACGTCAGGCAGACGGTCCGGCAGCTTGTACTGGGTTCCTGCGCCCCACAAGCCCATCGTGCGTGTGAGCTTCTCCCGGGCTACGACCGATTGCTGTCGGGCCTTGGCCAGTTGCGCGACCGACTCAGCGTAAAAAGCCTGCTCGCGCGCATAGTCGAGCTTGCTGAAACTGCCGGCCTGACGCATGCGCAACGCGAGTTCTGCCCCAGCTTCGGCCGAGTCCTTGACCTGGGCGGCGTAAAGGGCGGACTGCTCTGCAGCTACCGCGTTGACGTAGGCCTTTCGGGCGTCAGCGGCGACGATGAGCATCGCGTTGGCAGTCTCGAGCTTCGTCTGTTCAAACCGCCGACTCTCGATGCGGGTCGCCACCGGCAGAGTGAGCACCCCCAATACGCCCATCGAGAAGGTCCGGCTGATGCTGATGCCATCGCTCCAGTGCGTCCGACTGAACGTAAATCCGGGATTGGGCAGACGACCCGCCTGCACGAGGTCGGCCTCGGAGATGCCGAGTTCGGCGTACGATGCCTGGAGTCCCCGGTTGTTCAGCAGCGCGACCTGAACGGCATCGTCCATACCGAGCGGCTTCGACAGCAGTTCCTGAGTGCGCTTGAAAACGGCTTCACGGTCTTCGTCGGTTTTGACGTAGACCGCATCCTTGCCAAGCCGCTCAGACGCGGTAGTCGATACGGCGTTGAATCCCCCGTCCTTGGAGAACGTCGTGCAGCCGGCGAGGAGTGTTGTCGCGATAGCGATGCATGCCAAGCGGTTAGGAGCAAGGTAACGAATCATTTCGACTCGCCTCCGTGCTCGTGCCCGCCCTTCCCCTCTTGTGGCGATTCGGCTTGTTGACCGTGCTTCGTTCCAGTCTTCCGTTGACCGGGCGCGACAGCGCGATTCAACTGTTGCCAGCCGGGTGTTTCCCCGTCCTGCCAGGATTTGTAGCCGTCAAACGCTGACTGCACGGTGACAGCCGGAACCGATGCCCCGGCATCTGTCGGGTCGGGCAAAGCAGCGTGCGCGAGCAACGGCAACACTGCGCCCGCGCCGATAAGCGCCGCAGATATTGTTCGCATGAATTTTTCTCGTCGTGAACCATCCGGAGACCATGACGGGCTCCAGAAAGACCTTCCGGTCGCAGCCAATGGCCGCGACTGCGTGGATTAGACGAGAATGGACCGAGGAGGACGTTCAATGCCGCCGGTCAGGAACAACGCGACGCCGGCGTCTGCAGGCATTGAGACAGAGAAATGAGTCAGGTCAGTCGAAGCGGAAACCGCAGAGACGGCCGGTAACGCTGCACCGACACAGCAGGATGCGCAGGTGAGGCACGCGTGAGCGTGGTGGCCGCCGTCATGGTCGTGGCCGTTATGGTCGTGGCCGTCGTGGTCATCAACGTCCGCCACGACCTCATGTTCGTCCATCGGCCCAGATTGGCCGAGATGGCGAGTAGCAGATTCGTCACCGGCCCCTTCCGAAGGAGCGCAGACCATCGAGACGGCCGCAAACGACTGAACCGGAAGGCTCAGTGCAAGCAGCACGACGAGGAAGAGTTTGCGCCAATAGGACATGGGTGCAAAGTCTAGCACGGGGTCAAGGCCACTGTAAGCGCGCCAACGTGTCAGTGTGTAACGGCAAAAAGGCTGAGTTGGGGTAGTTTCACTCCCGCGTGAGGTTGGCGGGTCAGATGAATCCACGTGTTCGCGAAGGCATCCACGGCGTTGCCATGTCGGACCGGCGATTTCGTCCCCCCATTGACCTTCCCACCATGGGAAGGTGCATTCTGTACAGGTTGCCAGTTACAAGGAGCCGGAAAAATGGAATTCAACGTGCCCGATATGTCATGCGGCGGATGTGCGAGCGCCGTAAGCAGGGCGATAACAAACCTGGACTCGGCTGCCAAAGTCGAAATTGATGTCGCAGCAAAAACGGTGAAGGTCGGGTCAGCGCTGACGCAGGTGCAGATTGCCTCTGCAATTGAGGCGGCCGGTTTCCATCCGACGGCAACCACGTCTTAAGCGCGGGGAGATGGTGGCATGCGGACTGTATTAGCAGCGCTGGTTTTCGTGTTGACGGTTCAGGCACCCGCGCGGGCGGAAAACGTCATTGTTCTGAATTCCGGCGACGCGAGCGCTAGCCTTATCGATGAGGTAAGCCAGAAAGTAGTCGACACGGTTCCCGTTGGGAAGGAACCCCATCATCTGATGGCGACGCCTGACAACCAGTCCCTGATAGTGGCTAACTCGGTCGGCAACAACCTCGTCTTCCTGGACCCAAGAAGCGGTAAGGTCCAGCGATGGCTGTCCGATATTGAAGACCCGTACCAGCTCGGCTTTTCAAACGACCGCAAATGGTTTGTTACCAATGGGTTGCGGCTCGACCGCGTGGACATCTATCACTACGACGGCAAGGACTTTTCCCTCGCCAAACGGGTGCCACTTTCGGCGATGCCGAGCCACATGACTTTCACCTCCGACAGCAAAATCGTCTTCGTGACGCTGCAGGAATCTGGTGAAGTCGCGGCGATTGACCTGGCGACCCAATCCGTACTGTGGAAGATGCCGGTCGGAAGGGCTCCAGCCGGGCTCTGGCTCACTTCCGGCGACAAATATCTCCTGGTGGGCATGACGGGTGCTGACTATGTTGCCGTTGTCGACTGGCGTGTACGCAAAGTCGTAAAAACCATTCACACGGACAAAGGGGCGCACAACTTCCGGTCTCTTGCCGATGGCCAACATGTGCTCGTGACAAACCGCGTCGGTAACACCATCAGCATCCTTGACCAGAACACCTTGATGAACGTCGGAACCATCACTGGATTGCTGCCAGGACCAGACGACATGGAACTGACCCCAGACCGGCGGTATCTGTGGGTCACGTTCCGCTTTACCCGCTACGTGGGCGTCATTGACATGAAGACGCTGAAACTCGTCAACACCGTCAAGATCGGGAAGTCACCCCACGGTATCTACTTCTACAATCGCGCGCCATTGTTATAGGAGCACAAATCTGGGAGGTCGCGATGGACATTCACAGCGAACTGGGTCAAGCGCTGTCGTGGCAACAACATTGAAAACAAGGAGGTGAACATGCAAGCGCGAATTTCAATCAGGTCACTAGCCTTTTGTGCCGCATTGATGCTCGGTCTCACGGCTGGCCCCGCAAGTGCCCAGCAAGGAGCGTCCATGCCAGGCATGGCCATGAGCAGTTCTTCTGACGCTGACTCATCCGGCTCAACGCCGGCATTCAAGGCTGCAGACCAGAAAATGATGCAGCAGATGCAGGCACCGGCTTATACCGGTGATGCCGACAAGGACTTCGTCGCGCATATGATTCCCCACCATCAAGGCGCTATCGACATGGCTGAGGTTGAACTCAAGTACGGTAAGGACCCTGAGATGAAAACGCTGGCACGAAGTATCGTCAAGGCCCAGAAAGAAGAAATCGCCCTGATGCAGCGATGGCAGGCCAAACACGGCAGCAAGTAAGCAACGTGTCCAGAGGTGAGCGGCGCACTCGAATGGCGATATCCCTTTGCTACATGGCAAAGCGGATGAAATCTAAGCTGTGACGCAAGGAAATATGCATCACGGCGTTCGCTAGAAAAGTGGAAAGCGCGACGACCCACAATACAGAGGACCCTTGCCTGTCGCGGTCACGGAGATGATGGGCAACAGACAGAAACGCAATCCAGGCGATACCGAGACTGAGGCCAGCCAGGACGTCCGAAAACCAATGGACACCAAGGTATATGCGGGAAAAAGATATCAGCGCTATTAGCGAGCCGCTTGCCACGGCAATCCTAAGTTGCGTATCTCTTTGATGACCTCGGCACACGAGATAAGCGAGGAAGCCATAAACGACGATACTCAATGTGGCGTGGCTGCTGGGGAACGAAAACCTCTCAATGCCATCGTAGATTGATACCGGCCGTAGCCTCTGAACGGCGAATTTGAGCATCTTGACGAATGCCTCCGCCGTCACCACAGCCGCAATCCAATAGCCTGCGGTGCGCCATTCGCGCCGATATACCAGCACGAGAAGCACGGCCACAGACACGGGTAGCGTTACGGCGGCATCGCCAAGCTCCGAGACCGCCACCACTATGTGGTCGACAAAGGGAAAGCGAAGTCTCTGCAGTCCGTCATGAAGCACCCCGTCGACGGTGACCAGGGGGTCCTTGCTAAGGATGTCTTCCAGGATGCCCAGAAACAGCCAGATACCGCCAAGTACCAGAACGACGGCCACCATCAACCTCGCGAAGCCGGTACGGCGAAGTACAAGTCGCCACCCCGGTCGGTCGCTGTCCTCTGCTTCGGGCTCTATGTGCGAACACCGTCGCAACAACTTGCCGGATAGGCTGCTCAGCAACTCCATCGATAACCTACAAATTGGTAAAGAATTAGATAGCCAGTCGCGCTGCTAGCACCTGGCTTCCACGTCCACGCACCGGCCTGGATAACGATTCACGTCCGAACCCTGCGCAGACGCAGCGCGTTCCCGATGACAGACACTGAACTCAGCGCCATCGCCGCACTCGCGATAATCGGGCTAAGGAGAATGCCGAGCCACGGGTAGAGGACCCCTGCGGCAATGGGGATGCCGATGGCGTTATAGGCGAACGCGAAGAACAGGTTCTGGCGGATGTTCTTCATCGTCGCCATGCTAAGCGAACGAGCCCGCGCGATGCCCCGGAGGTCGCCTTTCACGAGCACCACCCGTGCGCTGTTCATTGCGACGTCCGTGCCCGTCCCCATCGCAATGCCCACGTTTGCCTGAGCGAGCGCGGGGGCGTCGTTCACGCCGTCGCCCGCCATGGCCACGATGCTCCCCGACTTCTGCAGTTCCTGGACATGCCTGTATTTGTCTTCTGGCAAAACACCTGCCTTGACGTCATCGAGGGCAAGGGACGCGGCGACCGCGCGAGCAGTGACTTCATTGTCACCCGTCAGCATCACAATCCGCACACCAGATGCCTTCAACTGCCGCACTGCCTCCGGTGTCGTGCCTTTTACTGGGTCGGCTACACCGATATAGCCTGCCAGCGAGCCGTCAATCGCGAGATACATGACGGTTTGCCCGGCCTCGCGCAGGCGGTCAGTGTCGCGCTCCACCGAGCCACAATCAACGCCCAAGTCCGCCATCAACCGGGCGTTACCCAAGGACGCCGCGTGCCCACCGATTTCTCCTGTTACACCTTTGCCCGGCACGGAGTCAAAGCTGTCAACGCGTGAGGTCGCGGCTCCCGCTTCTTTCGCGAATGTCGTGATTGCCTGCGCGAGCGGGTGCTCGCTTGCGCCTTCCAGGCTGGCGGCGTAGCCGAGAATCTGCGATTCCTGTGCGGGTTTGACCGCCACCACCTTCTGAACGCGCGGTTTGCCCTCCGTCAGCGTGCCTGTCTTGTCGACGACGACAGTGTCAACCTTCTCCATCAGTTCGAGTGCTTCCGCATCCTTGATGAGCACGCCCTCCTGCGCACCGCGACCTACGCCGACGATGATGGACACGGGCGTGGCAAGTCCGAGCGCGCAGGGGCAGGCAATGATGAGCACACTGATGGCGACGACCAGCGCATTTGCGAGCGCAGGAGTAGGTCCTGCAACAGCCCAGACTAGGAACGCAGCGACCGCGATGCCAATGACCGCCAGCACAAACCAGCCGGATACCTGGTCGGCGAGCTTCTGGATAGGTGCACGCGAACGACCTGCGTCCGCGACCATTTGCACGATGCGCGCGAGAAGGGTGTCCGAGCCGACCTTCTCCGCGCGCATCAGGAACGTTCCAGTCTGGTTGACCGTTGCGCCCGTCACCTTGCTCCCTGCAATCTTTTCCGAAGGGATGGATTCGCCCGTAATCATCGATTCGTCGACGCTTGAGCGACCTTCTGTCACTTCACCGTCTACGGGAATCTTTGAACCGGGTTTGACGCGCAAGATGTCGCCGACGATGACAGCCTCAAGAGGGACAGTCTCCTCCGCTCCATCTGGCCCGATGCGAACCGCCGTGTGCGGGGCGAGTTTCAGCAAGTCACGAATTGCGCTTGATGTGCGTGAGCGCGCGCGAAGTTCGAGCACCTGCCCAAGCAGAACGAGGGTCACGATGACGGCAGCAGCCTCGAAATACAGGGGCAGTTCCTGTCCGTGGCGGAATGCCTGAGGTAAGGCATCAGGGAAAAACAGTGCGAACACACTGAACACGTAGGCAGCCGCCACGCCCAGCCCAATGAGGCTGAACATGTTCAGCTGCCGGGTCGCGAACGACTTCCATCCGCGCTCGAGGAAAGGCCAGCCGCCCCACAACACGACAGGCGTGGCCAGCAACGCCTGGATGCATTGAGACCACGATGCCCTCATCCAGTGGGGGGTGCCGGAAAACAGCCCGTCAATTGCCGAATCAATGTCGAACGGCAGAATCATCTTGCCCATCGTCATCATCAACAGCGGAATCGACAGAACAAGCCCAACCCAGAAGCGTCGGCTCATCGACTCCAGTTCGATATTTCGCTCCTGCGTCCCGGCCGGAAGCACCGGCTCAAGCGCCATACCGCAGATGGGGCAAGAGCCAGGGGCAGACGCGCGAATTTGCGGATGCATCGGGCACGTGTAGACAACGCCGGTATCCGGCGCAGGGATGTTCCCCTCGTCCATGGCGCCGAGTGTGCGGGCGACGCCCCCGCTCGCCCGTTGCGAGTCCCCGTGAACATGCGTATGCGATGAAGCCATCGTGTGCGTCCCGACTCAGCTTAATGAACCTTGACCGTATCGTCCCCGTACAGTCGCGGAATAAAGCGCGGCGTGTGTGATGCGTACTCTCGCCAGGCGTCCCCGAAGCGCGCTTCCGACTCGCGCTCTTCCTGGATTGCGAGCCTGAAGTACATCAATACGAGTACCGGAAACATCACCAGTGTGACAAGCGTCGGCCATTGCAGCAGGAAGCCAAACATGATGACGACAAATGCAACGTACTGCGGGTGCCGGATTTTTGCGTACGCGCCCGTTGTCGCGAGCTGTCCGACGCGTTGTGCCTCGTACAGAACGTGCCACGCGGTCGACAGCAGATAGAATCCGCCGAAAATAAAGACAATGCTGAGAATGTGCGGAAGCGCGAAATGTGGGTCGCCGTGTCGGCCCGTCATCGTCCACCAGATGTGTCCGGAGTCGTGTGTGAACAGATTGGTTTGTGGAAACCGTGTCTGTAACCAGCCCGATAAAAGGTAGATGGTGAGCGGGAATCCGTACATCTCCGCGAAGAGCGCGACGACGAAGGCCGAAAATCCGCCGAATGTGCGCCAGTCGCGCCCGGTCGCCGGCTTGAAGAAGCTGAAGGCGAAGATAATGAAAACCAGCGAGTTGATGACGACCAGACTCCAGAGTCCGTAGCCGTTACCGATGCTGCTCATGGTCGCCTCCGTGTTCCGATGAACCTTCTTCATTCGCTGGACTGCGATGGCCATGACCATGTCCGTGATGCATGAAAAGATGCATCAGGGGGCACGAAAGCAGCAAAAGGTACGGCAGCACGCCAAGGAAATGCGCTCTGTGCTCAGAAAAGAGCAGGAACAACGCAATAGTCGCGAACACCAGCAGCGCAATCGCCGACCGTGACTTCCAGAAGGGGCGCGAGCCGTGCGTGGTCTCGTCCATGGTCACCTCCGGTTAGATATCGAACCTACTTGCCTGTAGGCGGAGTCTGCGCAGACTGCCGGTCCATCATCGCCTGCATCATCATTTGCATCATGTCGAGGCGCATTTCCATCATCTCGTGCTTCTGGCCTGACATCGGCATCCCGCTTGAATCCTGCTTCATCATGTCCATCATGTGCATGCCGTTCTGCATGGACTTCATCTGCTCATCCATCAGCGCGGCGCGCTCTTCGGGCGTAGTCGCGGCCATCATCTTTTCGTGCATTGCCTGCATCTGCTTCATCTGCTGGTCAACGCCTGCGAGTTTTTTGCTCTTTGCCGACGGCGCACTTGCTGTCGCCGGGTGATGCGCTTTGTGGGCGACGGCATCAGACGCCGGTTGAGCGCCAGTCGCAGCTCCAGCGTGCAGTACGAGAAGCGACGCAGCAATTAGTGCGAGCCGTTCTGGAAAAGTCATTCGTGCCTCCGTGAACACGGTTACAGGCAGCCGCCTCTGTGCCTGCTACCTTGAATGTATCGCCGCGCAGGGTGCGCTAGTTGATTTAGCTCAACCGAACCTTTCCGCTCAGACGGCCTCGCAACAGGCCTCGGCACGGAGCACCACCAAGCGTGGCGCCCTTGCAGGACTTGATGTATGTCAAGCCACCGAAGCGGAAGCCGCCGCAAGACGAAATGACACAAACGTGCGCCGTGGGCGCGAGAGTTGGCACGTGAATCTGTCGAATCGTAGGAGTCTCCCTATGCCAGGCAGCCAGAATCTCCGATGGCGCCCGACGCTTGGTTCGGACGGCTTTTCACGGTCCTGAATGGGAGACGAAGGGAAAAACATCGGCGAGTTCGTCGTCTTCGTCGTCAAGGGGCGGGATATCCGCCACATCGCTCACGGCGAACCTGAATGCGAGGCATTGGCAGACTGGCCGATGTTTACGACTGGAGAACATTGGCCACTGTCCTGTCAGTCGGCTACCGTTTGACGCGTAGGCGAACCGGGCGGCTTGATGTATGTATCTAGACGAAGTTCCGGGCGACTTGGTATTCGGGGTCCACAATTACATCAGTCGCCGCCCTTTTGCCGTGGTAACTTTTCTGGAAGAACTCAACCATGCCCAGGCCGCTCGCGTCGCCCACGGTCAGCCGCGTCCTGCGCACGGGCACCCTGGTGACTCAAGAGCTCGATGCACGCTTGGGTCGGTCCCCGGACTACGCTGCTGAAAACGAGGCGCTGCATGCGCTGGCGAAAGCGTTGACTGCGTCGCACTCAGCCATGCTTCAGACGCTGGTTGATACGGCCCTGACGCTGTGCGATGCCGGCAGTGCCGGCATCAGCCTGCGCGAAGCAGGCGCCGGCCGGGCGTCCGCGTACCGCTGGGTTGCGGTCTCGGGTCATTGCGCCAACCAGGTCGGTCACATCATCCCATCCGGCGACAGCCCCGGAGGCGTCGCGGTAGCAGTCGGCGCTCCGCAGCTCTTTGCTTTCCCGAAACGGCATTTTGCCTGTCTGGCCAGCATCGTTCCCGAAGTCACTGAAGAACTAGTGGTGCCGGTCCCGGGCACGCCGGAGCCTTGGGGGGCGCTCTGGGTGATGTCCCATGACGACGACCCGCACTTCGACAGCGAGCATCGCCGCATTCTCAAGAGCCTGGCGGATTTCACCTGCGCCGCGCTGACCATCGCAAAAGCCAAGGCCGACGCCGAAGCGCGCGCCGTAGAGGCCGAGACGGCACGAAATGCGTTGTCCAAGGTCGCATGCGCCAAAGATGATTTCATCGCCACGCTGGGTCATGAACTGCGCGGTCCGCTTGCTCCTATTGATAGCGCGCTGGCAGCCGCGCAAAAGTTGGCGGCCGGCCGTCCCGCCGTTTTGTCAGCACTGGCCGTCGCCAACCGGCAGGTGCAGCAGCTCAAACGTATCGTCAGTGACCTGCTCGACGCTTCACGGGTGCGTCACGGCAAGCTGTCAGTGCGGCCTGGCCGCATTGCTGGGCGACATCATGAAGGACGCTATGGCCGCTGTGAGCGACGAGGTCGAGCGACGCCAGCACCAGCTTCGCGCAACACTGCCTCCGTATCCCGTGACGGTCTTTGCTGATGCGCCCCGACTGACGCAGGTCATCTCGAATCTTCTGGGGAACGCGGTCAAGTACACGCCACATGGCGGTGTAATTACCGTGAACGTGGACGCGCCCGAGTCGGGGACGATACCTGAACACCATTCGACGCCGCGCGAGCTAGTCGTCACCTTCCGTGACAACCTCGTGGGCATTGCCCCCGACGAGTTGCCACGCGTCTTCGACCTGTATGCGCAGTCCCCCTCCGCTCGGACGGTGGCAGAAGGCGGCCTCGGGCTGGGGCTGTCTGTCGTGAAATATCTTGACGATGCCCACCAGGGGCAGGTGTCTATCACAAATGACGGCGAGGGCAAAGGGACCGAAGTTGTCTTGCGGTTACCTATTGTCCATAGAAGCGACATTGAACACGCCGCGCCGACGACCCACGGAATACAGCCTGCCCGTATCCTGCTCGTTGATGACAACGCGGATGCGACGGAGGCACTGGCAATGCTCCTGTCACTGGACGGTCACGAGGTCGAACGTGCGCGAAACGGCCCCGAAGCGCTTTCCATTGTTGACTCGTTCACGCCGGATTTGGCGCTGACTGACATTAACATGCCCGAAATGGACGGCCATGAGCTTGTCCGACGGCTCAGACAGATGCCGCAATGCGCGTCAACACGCCTCGTGGCCCTGACGGGATACGCCGGGACGCGGGGCGCCGGGTAAAAACGTACAAATCCTGTGTCGGAGTATCTGGGTAATCGAAGACAGGCTCGGGGCCCGTTGCTGGGATTGCTCGAAGAGCTGGCTGACGGCTCACCGGAAAAACACGAGTGGCCACCCGAAACTCCGCACGCGCCGACGCGAAACCTGGAACGTGAAAACGGCCTTGGCACGTGGTCGTCTTCCACTTTGAGCGAAGAACCTCCGCGGACTATTGGACTTTGCTATGCGCGTATCCGTCGCGGCATCGAGTTAATTCGAGCGCAGCAGAATATGCTGCAGCGGCTTCGCCGCCTTGATGTGGATACCTGCGGAACAACTCCACGACAGCCTGATGCATAGCGTTGCGGTACTTGTCCTGTTAGAACGCGTCAATTACGAGGATGCTGCGGTGCTATGCGTCCAAGGCGGTAATCGTGAAGGAGTTTCTCGAGGAACTCCATGAAGAAGGCCGGAAAGCGGCTGACATGTGGGTGAACTCGGAAGAAGCGCTTCGGCAAGGACCCGTTCACGGGCGAAGAGCGCTGGTTTGATGTCAAGCCGGCGACGGTATGGTTGAAGGTGCGCGCGCTGAAGAAGCTGAAGGACGCAGCGGCATAAGCACCCCCGCCGCTTGTTAGAAGGCCCGCTTTTCGAGCAGGCTTTTTTAATGACATCTCCGACGTAACGCGGTCCGAACTCGCTACGGCAACTGTGCCCCAATGGCAACCCAACGCCTGCGTGTTCCCAATTGTTGGCTGAATTTTCCGGCGTCCAAGACTGCGGTGGGTCAAACGCATACCGCAGCATTGGGTTCACGCCTATACTTTGCTTTCGATGACGTCAACGAATTGAAGTGACCCAATGTCGAATCTCGCCATCAGTTCGCTTCCGCAGGTACACGCCCGTGCGCATCTCATCGCCGACCGGATTGACCTCAAAAACTTCAAAATCACCGATTCACTCGCCACCACACCGCTGACGGTCACGGTAGGCGGCGCTGACGGCATCGCCATTCTTTTCAGGTACGGCGTCGTCGTGCTTTTTGGTGTGTCGTTCGGTGATGAGCAACGGTTTCTCTCCTCGTTAGCTCAGTTGCTGTACAACGCTTACGGACGACCTCAACTCGAAGAAATCGCCATCCAGAGCGGCAAGACGAACGTTGGGGTGCAAGGCGGTGCGGTCTGGCTCGATGCGCTGACGTTGGAAAAGGCTCAGGTGATAGCGGACAGCCTCAGCAAAAGCCTTGTGCTGTCGATGTATGAAGACAAGACCGCGAGCGAGTTCGATAGCATCATTCCGTTGGCATCGGAACTGGCGAAAACAGGAAAAGTGAGCGCGGACGCCAAAACGCTGCTCTCAAAAATTGGCGGGATGCTCCTAATCGAACACCGCATGGTCGGCCGGGCTGAAATCGGCGACAAGCCGGAGACCCTTTGGGAACACCCGGAGCTCGGCGGCCTTTATGCACTATTGGAGGACGAATACGAACTTCACGAGCGACAAGCCGCGCTTGAACGCAAGCTGCAGCTAATTTCGGGAACTGCGCAAACCCTGGCCGAAATTGCGGAAACCAAACACGTTCACCGCCTCGAATGGTATGTCATAGGCCTTATTGCGCTTGAAATCGTGATTGGTTTGGCGGACCTGACGCATAAGTTTCTTTTCTGAGTCCTTTCGCCTGGCCGTCCGTCGTGCTGCCCGCAGAATCCTTGCGCCCGGCAAATACGAAAACGCCCGGACTTCGCTGGCATTCGCAACTGAGATTAACACGGCATACTTGATTGACGAGCGGGTCGACCAACGCACCCATCTGAGCAGGGACAGTGCCGAAGGTGCTGACCTGCCCGTGGTCCGACGAGATGACGTACTCCAGCGGTGTCCCGATTGTCGCCGCTGAGTCGTAGGTGCGTCTCTCAACACGCTATTTCTCCACCAAAGGAGCTCCGTCATACTTTGCCCACGTTTGGGGGCATTCCCATCACGACAAGGCACGACATGTTGACACGCCAAGCTATTCATTCGGGCGCATACCTGGAGAACTTTGAGTCCCTGCCAGATTTGTGGTCGCGAGAACGCATCGAAGCATACCTCGCGGAGACGATGCGTGACCAACCGGCGGAGGCAACTGACGTCTGGATTTTCGCTTACGGGTCACTGATATGGAATCCGACGGTGAAAATGGCTAGCAAACAGGCTGCAACGCTGCACGACTGGCAGCGGAGCTTCTGTCTTCGCATGGTTGTCGGCCGCGGCAGTCCGGATAAACCTGGGCGCATGCTTGCATTGGAAGCCGGTGGTCATACGGATGGTGTCGCATCGAAACTCCCAGAAGACACCGTCAACGAAGAGCTCCTGCTCGTATGGATTCGCGAGATGGTGCTCGGGTCATACCTGCCGAAATGGGCACCGGTGACATTCAGGGATGGCGCACGGACACACGCATTGGCGTTCGTAGCCGACACCACACGCGACCAGTTCGAGCCCGATTCTTAGGTGACGACCGTTGCACCGTTTATCGCGTCTGCCCCCGGCAATTTCGGCACCAACGTCGAATACCTACACAAGCTTCATGCTTCGCTTGAGGCGCATGGCCTGCAGGACCCATACATCGATGCCCTCTCAAACGCGACTAAACAATTTCAGCTGAAGCCGGCATGCGACCTTCGCGGCGTCCACGAATGACTCCCCGAGGGTAACCATATCGTCTGCATTGCCTCCGTTACCGAAGGCGAGACGGCGGCGAACTGGAGCATCGAACCTGGCGATGCCCGGAAGTATCGAACTTCCAGAGCCACAGGATGAGCAGCAAGCGGCCTGAGAATCTGATACAAAAGCACAGAGACCGGCAGCCTGCGCGATGTACATCGCGCAGGCTTTAGTCGGCGTTCAACGCGGCGACACGCCTCAGGCATTCGTCGAAAAGGTCTTTATTCTTGCGCCTGAGCTTCCGCAAGTCCACCAACACCGCTTCAAACCGGGTCGCCTCGGTACTATGTTTGATGTCGTCAATTCGCGCCTTGATGTCGAGGAACGCGTCGATAGCATCGTCACGTTTTACGTTGCTCTGCCTTATGAGCGAGTCGAGGGCGTCGGAGATGCGGCCAAGCTGCTTGCCGTAGCTCTCCTTGCTGACAATTGCCCGCTCCGCCGCAGGATTGCTCGAATTCGTCTGATTGACTACCAGACCCGCAAATGTCCACGGCAGTATCGACTGTTGAAGGTGCTGCGGTGTGGCAAAAAGCGCTTCCGCGAATGGGGATGGCCATAGCATGGCCGACCACGGCCACGGTATGTCTCGACTATCTGGTGGCATGTTGTTCTCCTTCATACCAACGACACGTGTGCCATTCGTCGCGACAGGAGCGACGGCTGAATGCGTACCCGGAAACGCGTGTGTCGAATGCCGCCAGTAACAATCGTCTATGCGAAAGAATATTGTCTGTTAGGTGGCGCACGCGTGCGACCAGATAGCATTGCCGTCAACGCACACAGCATAGGTGTTGATGCTTCGGCCGGCCGAGCTCAAAGAGTCTGGCCTTCGATGGAGTTCGCATGCCGCATTCCTTGGGCAATCGGCTTCGCTTTGGCCCGGTAAGTCGGGAAGCAGCAGCTGCCGCATTGTGCCATCTCTTGAAGCCGGGGCGGCTCTACTGTCCGGACCGACCGCAGGAGGCGTAGAGTTCTCGGAAGTGGCCGGCTGGCACGTTAGCTCATCGCTGAATGGCGCCCTTAATTATCCGGGGCTCGGTCTCAGCTCACACTGACGAACCTCATTTCGAGCGCGTCCCTCACGCAGTATGGCGCATGAGACGGGCACGCTTCCTTGGGGCCTTGCAAAGACCTCAGGCACAGGCGGCTGGTTGAATACCAGAAAACAAGGGTGAGCTCCTCGGCAGTCTGCACATCCGGGCATGCCACCATCTCGGTTTGGAGCCAAAGGGGCTGGCGCGTCTGCTCTCAGATGGAAAGAGTGACCTGTTTTTCCTCTACCCCTCCTCTCGACCCGTTGCCGAGTCTGAGTTAAGCAGCAACGTTCGCCGAAACCCTAGGACAGATATCGTTTGCGAATCGCGTAAATCCGCTGTAAGGGCCTGGGCCAGATTCTTTTGCGACACAAGTTATGGGCATTTGTTACAACCCATTCAACATCAACGTGTTAGACGACCTCTCTGGGCCACTTTTCGTTTGCGAGCCACCAAGTCACCTGAAATCTCACAATGCAAAATCATCGCCCGTGTCACAAAACCGCATGCTGCATGGCAACGCGGAAGCGATGCACATGAGGAAAATACGTTTCGCTACATGAAATGAAACCAGCAAACTATTGATTTTAAGTCGATTTTTATCCGTTCGCCGCACCACACTCCGTGCTCGCGGCCATCTCCTGATTCGGTACTCTCTTATACAAGAGGTGGAGACTCGACGACGACCAGCCGACCGATCGGCGAACCGATGCGACCCGCCCAGTGCTTTTTCATACCGCTGGAGAAAATCAGATGTTGCACGTTTATGTCGAACCCGTACCGAAGGGCCGATGGGGGCCCATAGATGGATACACCGTCGAATTCAAGGACGGCACCAAGGTGACCCCGGAGATCTACCGCTCGGAAAAGCTCGCCGTCGGTGAGATCAAGCTGCGCGGCTATGTGCCGCTTCTCGCGAAGGTGCGCATCACCGACAAGGCCGTCACCGAGCACTGGCAGGCGGACGGGCAACCACTGCCGCAAGACTGACGACGACCCGCCGCGCACATTCGCTGCGCACAACGCGTGCTTCGCGCCCGTCCTCCGGCGAAGCACGCGCCCACCCCGCATGAAACATCCCCTTCCATCTGGCTGGCGCAACAGCGCTGCCTGACATGCCGCGCGGATAAGCAGGTACCGCTCCGCGCGCCGGTCGATATGAATATGATCGGTAAAGGTAGCCTGCATTCCGGCCGGATCGACGAGGCATGCGTGGCACTCGGCGAGACGCATCGCAAGCGGCAGCGCCCTGCTCGACAGCATGACCCGGCGCGTGACATCGACAGCGCTCGAATCGGGCATGTGCCAGCGACGCATCGCGCCGACCGCCTGCGACGGCGACAGCCACCATCGTGTTTCCGCATAGACGAGCAGATGCAGCGCGACAATCAGCGTAAGCAGTTTGACCTGAGCTTCCACGTCGCAGTCGAATGCGGCTTGAGTCATGCGTGCGTTGCTCATTTTTCGCTCCCCACGAATCGATGCACAGCCGCGAGCATGAAACAGGCCCGACGCCGCGCCACGTATTACAGTGGAGACTTCCATCAACGCCATGCCGGAGACGCCGATGAGCCGCTATACGACAACCGAACTCGACTCGCTTGCCAGGCAGTTCGACGCCGACGGGATGGTCGTGCTGCGCCGTCACTTCCCCAAAGATACCTTGCTGAAGTGGCGCAAGGCCTTCGACGTGCTGCTCGAACAGCGCCTGCGGGAAAGTGCGACGGCCGTCAGAGGACCGAACCGGCATTACATTACGCTGCCCTTTACAGGCGAGTTCGCCGATGAAGCGATTTTCGCCGACCCCGACGTGCTGGGCATCGTGGAGCGTGTGGCGGGCGACGAGCCCGTCATGTGCCAGCTCGCTTCCGACACGCCGCTTCTTGGCTCCGACTATCAGGACGTGCACCGCGACACGCCCGCTCTCTTCGATGGCTTTCCGGAAACGCCGTCGTTCCAGCTGGCCGTCAATTTCCCGCTATGCGACGTGACGCCCGAGAACGGACCATTCGAAACCACGCTGGGCACGCATCGCATGCCCGACAAGCAAGCGCAGGAAGCGTATCGAACCGGGCAGGCGCCGATGCACACGATCACCATGGAACTGGGCGACGTCATGATCCGGGACGTGCGCGCGCTGCATAGAGGAACGCCGAATCTGACGAAAGCGCCCCGCCCCATGGTCGTGATCGGCTATAGCCGCAGCTGGTACTTCCGGCCGGAAGTGAAAATCGATGTGCCGGAAAGCGTGTATCAGCGCCTCAGCGCCACAGGCAAACGGCTTCTGCGCTATATGCCGCGCGTGGACGACGCCGATGCCGGCGCAGCGGGTGAAAGCTACACCAAGTTCGCCTATTGAGCGGTTCCTTACGGTGTAGCCTGCCTACTTCGCTGCAGTGCGCCCGTCGTTCTCCACGCCGTCAGCCTGGGGCCCATGCGCGCACGCTTCAAGCGCGACGACGGCTTTCTTCGCCACCGCCATCGTTTCGTCACACACGGCGCGCCGCACTGATTTCGGGCAACCGCCGTTTGCGGCGATCTCGTTGAGTGCGCCTCTGGCCTTCCTGAGCGCGGCCTCCGGAGAACCCGTATCCGCGATCAGCCGGGCGATGTTGAACACGCTGCCCGACGGCAGTATCACGTAGTCGGGACAGGTGGACTCGGCGTGGACGGGCGTCGCAACAAGCAAGGCGAATGTAGGAGGAACAAGCCTGGGAGCGAGCGTGCGAACAAGCGCGGAAACACGCCCAGTGGAGCGAAAATTGATCGGCATGACGGGCGACCTCCGAAATGGACATCGACGCTGGCGCCGGTTGAACCGGCTAGTCCGGGCCCTTTTCTGATCGTTGACTGGCAGCGACACGCAGATCGCATTTGCATCAAACGTTATAGCTGCGCAGCCTTAACGATCGCTTACGCCCGTTGCATTCTTAGCTTTCCGCCTGATCTGACGGCTTGATGGATTGGTCCGTCAAAAGTGCGGGTGACATTCGAACGTGAGTTGCGCCTCGTGGGTTTCGAGCGCCCGCACGCCCCTGGACGACTCCGACACGACGCTTGGCACCTCGCCGCGTTGCGCGCAAAAGTTGCTTGCGCTCTGCATGACTGCCTTGTGAGACCTCGCCCACGCCGCGTTACCGCCCGCCGCCGATGCGTGCAAGGTGTATCGCCCTGCATCGCCCGTCTCGACGACCGGGCTGGAACTCGCGCACGCCTGCATCAGCAAGGGCACGAGCGCGACGATCGCTGCACTTGCGGCGCGCCGCCGCGCCACGACTCTCACCTGTTGCCTGATCAGATCGACCAGCGCCGACAGGACTTGGTTGACTCCAGACATAATCACGACAACCTCTAAGCTGAATGCTCGCACCTGCACGATGCGGTGCGCGACGATTGCGAAGTATGAATTGGCCCCGTCTCGCGATCAGCTATCGAAGTTGCAACACAGTGTTCGCCCGGTGCACGCTCCCAATTCAGCCCGACGTCTGCCGAGCGTTTGCCAGGAACATGTTCAAAGCGCTTCCTGACACAACGACATCATCCGTTGCACCATCGTGCTCGCTTCGTTCAATTCCATCTCGCTCGTAAAGAGCGCATTGACGCTGGACAGACGCACGGCGATGCCCGCATCCAGCAGATCCTTGCTGGCAATCTTCAACGCGAACTGGCCGATTCTGACGCGGTCGAGCCAATCCATCTTCACATCGTTTTTCGCGAGCCAGCGGCGGCAACATTCGACGACATGATCGACGCGCCATTCCTGCGTCAACGCGTACGACGCTGCCGCGATGGCCACGAGGTAGCAAAGCAGTTCTGGACGCGCGCTGCCCGCGTCATTGAATTCGGGTTTGAGCATGGGTTGTGGACCTCGATTCTGTTCGGCCTGTCTTCAGGACGTATGTGCTTTTGCACCGAAAACAACCTGCGCACATGGCAGACGGGTCGACTCCGATGAGCGCCCCGTCGCACCCGGTTCAGCGTGCCTAGCCGAAAGTCTACCCCTTTTTGCGCCCCCGCCGATTTGATGAGCGTCCCTTCTTGCGCCAACACAAACCGGCCGCCCGGTCAGCGCAGCGCCTGTCGTACGCCGAGCGCGACGATCACGGCACCGCATGCGCGGTCGATCTATTCCTGTGCGCGGCATACGCGCCCGACACGGCCTCATGCGACAGAAACAGCGCGACGCCGACGACATAAGCCGAGAACACGGCCGCCACGGCGGAGAAATCGATCATGGAACCTCGATGAATATCGATTGAAGTTGCGAGTCCGGAGAGACGGCCACCATGCCATAACGTAATCCGCTATGCGGCTGATCTGCATTTCACTGCGAAAGTCCGTTGTAAATCGCATTGCATGCGGATAACAAAGTAGAAATAGTTGCTTCGTGTTGAGTGTTCTCCCTAATAGCATCGGGTTCCTTATTAACCATGTGACTTCTACAAAAAAGGGAATCCAATGAAGCGTGTTGTTCTGGCCAGCGCCGCAAGTCTTGTCGCTGCATCGCCCGCGCTCGTGCATGCGCAGAGTGCCGTCACGTTGTATGGACTCGTCGACGCGGGCATCACCTATACCAACAACCAGAAAGGCGCGAGCAACATTCAGCAGACCAGCGGCAAACTCAACGGCAGCCGCTGGGGCTTGCGCGGCGCCGAAGATCTCGGTGACGGACTGAAGACGGTCTTCACACTGGAAAGCGGCTTTCGTCCGAACGACGGCACAGCGGCACAAGGCGGACGTCTGTTCGGCCGCCAGGCGTTCGTGGGCCTGCAGAAGACGGGCATCGGCACGGTGACGGTTGGCCGGCAGTACGAGCCTGTGACCGATCTCGTCTCGCAGTATGCAGGCCCGGGCTTCTGGTCGCCGTCCACGCACATCGGCGATAACGACAATCTGAACCAGACGTTCCGCGTGAACAATGCAGTCAAGTTCCGCAGCGACACGATTGCGGGCTTCACCGTCGACGGTCTCTACGCATTCAGCAATCAGGCGAATAGCAGCAACGGCACGGGCTTCAGCAACAACCGCGCATGGGGCGTGGCGGCGAACTACACGAACGGTCCGTTTTCGATCGGCGGCGGCTATAACGTATTGAATCATCCGAACGCCGCATCGAACACGGGTGGCGCGATCGGCGGCGCATCGACCACCTCCGGCGACGACTACAGCGGCGCGTTCTTCTATGGATTGAATGGCGGCGTCGTGCGTCAGCAGATCGCCGCAGCGGGCACCAGCTACGCGCTCGGCGCGGCGACATTCGGCTTCGCATGGAGCCATACGCAGCTCGACTACAGCGACGGCTCGTCGCGCAAGTTCAACAACTACGATCTGAACGCGCGCTATCTGTTCACGCCCGCGCTGACGCTGATCGGCGTGTACACCTACACGGATGGACGCGCGACCAATCTGCCCGGCACCAACGGCGCGAACCTGAAGCCGCGCTGGCACCAGTTCACGCTTGGTGTCGATTACGCGCTGTCCAAGCGCACCGACCTCTATCTGTCGGCGGCGTATCAACTCGCAGCGGGCGATGCATCGACACGCGTCGGCACGGGTTATCAGAAGATCGCCGCGATTGCCGACGCCGGCACGGCTTCATCGACGAACCGTCAGGTCGCAGTGTTCTCGGGTGTGCGCGTGAAGTTCTGATAGTTCTGGTATGGGCTCGAATGCGTCACCCGTGGCGGGTGACGCAAGCACTCGATTCCGCGCGCTCGACAATGCGCCTGCGTCGACACATCGAGCGCGAAGACGCGTTCATCGCAGATCAACGGACGCGTTGCGAGCCAGAGCGCACAATGCCGCCCCGCTGCCACAGCAATTGACGCGCGCCGTCACACGTATCAGGTCAAGACGTTGCCGTTTCGCGTGCATAGCGCGAAACGGGCCGCGCCAAACCGAGGTTCTCGCGCAGCGTGCGCCCTTCGTACTCGCTGCGGAACAGCCCGCGTCGCCGCAGTTCCGGCAGCACGAGCCGGATGAAATCGTCGAGGCTGTTGGGCAGCAGCGCCGGCATCACGTTATAGCCATCCGCACCGTAGTTGACGAAGCGCTCTTCGAGCGCATCGACAATCTGCTCCGCCGTGCCGACCAGTTGCCAGTGTCCACGCGCGCCCGCGATGCGCAAATACAGTTCGCGGATCGTGAGGTTTTCGCGCCGTGCGAGTTCGAGCGCCAGCGACTGGCGGCTCTTGCTTGCGTTGGTTTCCGGCAGTTCCGGGATCGGGCCGTCGAGCGGATAGCCGGACAAATCGAAGCCGCCCGTCACCGTCGAGACCAGCGCGAGCCCCACGGCGGGATCGATCAGCGCCTGAAGCGCGTCGAACTTTTCGCGTGCCTCGCTTTCCGTCACGCCGACAATCGGCATCACGCCGGGCATGATCTTCAGATCGTCCGGCTCGCGGCCATACGCCGCCATCCGGCCTTTGACGTCCGCGTAGAATGCGACGGCATCGTCGAGCGTCTGCTGCGCGGTGAAGATCACTTCCGCCGTGCGCGCGGCCAGCGCCTTGCCCGCCTCGGACGAGCCCGCCTGCACGACGACGGGCCGGCCCTGCGGCGAGCGCTCGACGTTCAGCGGCCCGCGCACACTGAAGAACTCGCCGCGATGGTCGAGCACATGGCGCTTCGACGGATCGAAGTAGCGCCCCGATGCCTTGTCGCGCACGAACGCGTCTTCGTCCCAGCTATCCCACAGACCTTCTACGACCTCGGCGAATTCGACCGCGCGCTCATAACGCCGCGCATGCGCGAGATGCTCGTCGAAGTTGAAGTTCTTCGCCTCGTGCGCGCTCGACGACGTGACGAGATTCCACCCGGCGCGCCCGCCACTGATGTGATCGAGTGACGCAAACTTGCGAGCGATGTGATACGGCTCGTTGAAGGTCGTCGATGCCGTTCCCACCAGACCAATCCGTTGCGTGACGGCAGCGAGCGCCGACAGCAGCGTCAGCGGCTCGAACTGCGCGACATAGCTGTGTGCCGTGCGGCTCAGAAAATCGACGTTGTCGCCGCGCGTGCCCGCGCCGTCCGCGAGAAAGACCAGATCGAACTTCGCGGCCTCCGCGGCCTGCGCGAGCTGCACGTAGTGCCGGAAATCACGCCCGGCGTCGACCAGCGAGTCGGGATGCCGCCATGCGGCAATGTGATGCCCCGTCGGATAGAGAAAAGCGCCGAGGCGAAGATGACCCTTGCGTGAACTCATGACTGGAGAGAATAGGCGTGGATGGGCGTGAATGGGCGTGGACTCAGGCACTCTTGCGCCATAGCCGCGCATTGTCGGGACGCGCGAGCCCAAGGTGCTCGCGCAGCGTCGCGCCTTCGTAGCCGGTGCGGAAGAGGCCGCGCTTCTGCAGGATCGGCACGACGCCGTCCACGAAGTCCTGCAGACCGTCCGGCAACGCATCGGGCATCAGATTGAAGCCGTCCGCTGCGCCGCCGTTGAACCAGTGCGCGATATCGTCGGCGATCTGCTCGGGCGTGCCGACGATCACGCGATGCCCCGTGCCACCCGCCAGCGAGCGGATCAGTTCGCGCACCGTGTAGCCGTGACGGCGGCCCTGCGCGAGGGTCGCGTGAAAGAAGGTATGGTTGCCGTTGCCGCCGCCGGGCAGCGCGAGATCGTCGGGCAACGGCTGGTCGAGTTTCAGGCGCTCAGCGTCGATGCCCAGCGTACCCGCGAGGCGGTTCAGGCTGTAGCGCCACGGAATCTGATCGACCAGTTCGTCGCGGCGGCGCAGCGCCTCGGCCTCGGTCGCGCCGATGATGGTCGTGAGACCGGCGAGCACTTTCACGCCGGGCCGCCCGTATGCGGCTGCGCGCGTGTTGAGATCGCGCCGGTACGCCGCCGACTCCTCGAACGACTGTGACGCCGAAAACACCGCTTCCGCGTGGCGCGCGGCGAGATCGCGGCCATCGGGCGAACCGCCCGCCTGCACCAGCACGGGATGCCCTTGCGGCGAGCGCGGCAGATTCAGCGGACCTTGCACATCGAAGTGCCGCCCGCGATGCGCGACGGGATGCACTTTCGAAACATCGACGAAACGGCCACCCGCCTTGTCGCCGACGAACGCGTCGTCCTCCCAGCTGTCCCACAGCGCCTTTACGAGTTCGGTGAACTCGGCAGCGCGCTCGTAACGCTGCGCATGGTCCGGCACGGCGTCGCGGCCGAAGTTGCGCGCGGATGCAAGATCCGCCGTCGTCACGACGTTCCATCCCGCGCGTCCGTTGCTCACATGGTCGAGCGTCGCGAAACGCCGCGCGATGTTGTACGGTTCGTTATAGCTCGTCGATGCCGTGCCGATCACGCCGATGTGCGTGGTCGCGGCCGCGATGCTGGCGAGCAGCACGGTCGGCTCCAGCGCGGTGATGGGGCGGAAATCGATCTGGTCGACGATCGCGGCGTTATCCGCGAGAAACACGGCATCGAGCTTGCCCGCTTCGGCGATCCGCGCGACGCGCACATAGTGATTGACATCGACGAAGGCGCGCGGGTCGGCGTCCGCCAGCCGCCACGCGGAAGGCACGAAGCCTGAATGCAGGATGTTCACGTTCAGATGCAATTGGCGCGGCGTCGCCGGTGCCGTGTTACGGCTCATCGAAATTCTCCGCTGTGTCGGGTGCGCCTGGACGCGCACTCATGATGCTTTCACTGATGCGTCAATGCACTTTCGGAAAGCCGTGCCGCTCGGCAAGCAGATCGAGGATGCGGCGCGTGTCGGTGATGAAGCGGCGGTCACCCAGCGTTTGCGCATCGGCTGGGGCGGGTTGCTCGTCACCCAGCACGAGCACGGGCAAGCCTTGATGCGCTTCGTCGAGTGCTTCGACGACGGCCTCGCGCGGACGCTCGAACGGCACGCGCCGCACGTCGAGCCGCGCGACGCGCGCCGGGTCGCTGGCGAGCAGCCCTTCGATGGGCGCGCCGTCGGGACAGATGAAGCGTTCGCCAGGATAACGGGGATCGGTAAATCCGGGTTCGAGCAACAGAAGAAGATCACGGCTCATCGCGCGAGGCACCTGATTGGAACGTAACGCTGGTATTGTCGAATGCGGCGCTTGCACGCCGCCACGAAGAAATCGCCACATCGATATGTCGTGGCGCGCTATGCGCGTTCGCGCGTACGAATCGCCCTAGAAAACACGGCCTTCCGTCAGATGCGTCGTCACGCCGTTCAACTCGTAATCGCCGATCACGCGCGCTTTGTGCAATAGCGGGTTGTGGCTGAAGATGGTGCGCAGATTGCGCCAGTGACGATCGAAGTTATGCGCACGCGAGGTCGCCGATGCGCCGCCCGCTTCGAACATGCGCTCGGCCGCATACAGCGCGAGCTTGCTGACGATCAGCTGCGTGCGCGCCGTCGCAAGCGCGCCTTCGAGCACGCGTGCCTCCGCATCGGGCTCGCCATTGCGGATCGCCTGCGACGAGCGCTCCAGCACGCGCGCGTTGTCGCGCACCAGCACGTCGATGGTATGGCTGTGTGCCGTCAGATCGCCGATCACCTGCTGGATGAACGCGTCTTCGCGCGCCGAGGGCGCCGGACTGTGCAGTGCAGGACGGCCATGCCGCAGCACGTAATTCGTCGCATCCGCGACGACGTTGCGCACGATGCCCGCGCCCACTGCGACGAGATGCAACTGCCGCAGCGCGCCGCCGTGACGGCCGGCCAGGGTCGTCTGCACACGCGGCGTGACTTCGTCCGCGAGAACCAGCAGGTTGTCGAATTCGAGGCTGCCGCTTGCCGTCATCCGCTGGCCCATTCCGTCCCAGTCGTCGAGCACGCGAAAGCCCTCGCGTTTGACGGGCACGATGGCGATCACAGGATTGCCGTTCTCATCCTGCAGGTTCAGCCGCGCGAAGTCGGAGAACGCCGTGCCCGTCGCGTAGTACTTGCGGCCGCTCAACCGGTAGTGCTCTCCATCGCGGCGCAGTTGCGTCGTGATCTCGCCGGGACGGGACGTGCCCAGCTCCGTCGACGCGCCGCCGAAAATCGCGCCCTCGGCCACACGCTCGATCTGCAACGCGTTGAACGCCGTGCGCGGCGATAGCAGCAACGACTCGGTCTGGTCGAAATGAATGCGCAGCGCGTGCGCGAGGTTGCTTTCCCCGGCAGCGAGCGTGGCTATCACGTCGAACACGTCTTCGAGCGAGCCGCCCAGGCCGCCCCACTCGACGGGCAACCGCAAACGCCCAAGCCCCGATTGCCGGAACAGCGCGAAGCCGTCAACCGGCAACTCGCGCTGCGCCTCGCGCGACGCCGCGCCTTCGCCGATGGCTTTCGCTAGCGCGGGCAAGCCGGCGAGCGTCGTCTGCAGGCGTGCACGTGCGGCACGATCCGTGAGGTCTTGAGCGGGCATTCGTGGTTCCTTGTTCTGGACATGCGGACCGGCATGAACATGCCGGACGTCGACGTTTTGTCGACCAATGAGCGTGCCAGTATAGGGACGGCTTCTTTCCCGGTTAACGACCGATTTTCGCTTACGTTATTCGCGTGAGTGCAATGAAGAAACCGATTCGGCTTTGCGACGATCCAGCAGCGAAAGCGCAGCAAACGCTGCGCACCGGATTCGTCCGGGTCCGATCAGGACGTGAGTTCCCGCACCGTCTGCTCCGTCGTCCACAGCGCGTGCGCGAGATAACGGAAGTTGATCATCGCGGCCAGATAGCCATCGCCGTCCGGCAATCGCGGACCTGCCGTCGCGTCACGCACCACGGCAACTTCGAATCCTTGTTCGATCAACTCGCGCAAGTGCGATTCGATACAAAGATTCGCCGCCATGCCGGCGAGAATGATCTGCGACACACCCTTCTTGCGGAGTTGCAGCGCGAGGTCGTTCGTCTCCGGACCATACACCTTGTGCGGCGATGCGATGATGGTTTTGCCGTCGAGAATGTATGGCTTGTACTCGTCAAGAAAGTCCGCGCCCGATCCCTCGAAATCCTCCAGCGTGTTCGGCCCTTTGCGATCGAACATACAGATGTTGTGCATCACCTTTTCCAACGGACCGCCAAAGTGCCACTCGTGGTCGCACGGATAGTAGTAATGCGGCGAAATCGCCACGGTGAGGCCCACCTGTTTCGCCGTCTTGAACAGTTGCCCGAGATTTGCAACCGTATTGTTCTCGGTGATGCTCGGTCCGAACACCGGCCAGCTCGCCCCTGACGGACTCAGGAAATCGTTCTGCGGATCGATGACTACCAGTGCCGCCCTCGCGGGGTCCAGTTTGAAGCCGGTTTGCGGCAACGCCGGATTGGCCGGGTCGGCGTATGGGTTTGCATTCTCTTGCGCTGCCTGGTTCGCGTTACTCATAAAACCCTCCGTATAAAAGTCACAACATGGGAATACGGCAACCGCGCAAAGTCCGGATGCGCATCAAATATAGATGACCGGTCGCTTTATAAAAATCGCAAAAAAATCAACGAAGCATGCGAGGCAATACAACCTTCTCGAAACGCTCGTATGCGTTACCGCTCTGCTCGATCTTGCCGCGCATGACTGCGCCTTCGTAAGCCTCGATCACGATCGCCGCGAGTTCGTCCGCGTTCTGCTTGCGGTCCAGTTCATTGCGCTCCTGCGCCTCGCGCAAGCAGACTGCAAGCGCCTCTTGCCAGCGCGCAAGCAAGGCCAGAAGTTTCGAGCGCGCCTCGTCGCTGGCGTTCGACAGTTCCAGTGAAAGATTGCCAATCAGGCAACCCAATGCGAAGTCGCTCTTGCTGTGATCGTCCGTCAATGCGCGGAAGAATTTCGCAATGCGCGCGAGCGGCCTGATTCGCGCGTCGTACAGAATCGGACCATGACGGTCCTCGATGGACTGCCAGTAGTCTTCGAGGATTTCGGCCGCAAACATCTCCTTGCTTTCGAAGTAGTTGTAGAACGAGCCCTTCGGCACGCCCGCAGCCGTCGTGATGTCCTGCACGCCGCAGCCGTTGAAACCACGGTCGTGAACTACGTCGCGCCCAACTGAAAGCAGGCGCGAACGCACTTGAGGATTGGCAGGACGTGGCAACTTCGTGATCTCCGCTGAATCGATGGATAACAAGATAACCGGTCATCTATTTATTGTCAACTTCACCGCCGAATTCGGCCGGCCCAGCCGATGTGATTGCATCAACGGGCGCCAAGGCGCTCGCTCATCGGCCGACGCGTACGGAACGACGGCTTGTCCATGCCGGCATGCGCCTGAACGAACAACGTCCTTTCGATCGCGATCCTGTCCACCTTGCCCTGCTCGGTGAGCGGTATCGCTTCCGTCTCCGACAACCTGACCGCGTTTGCCACCAGCTCGCCGAACGCCGCTTTCAGGGCATGCGTGCATCGCGCGACATCCACGCGCTGTCCGGCCCAAGGCTCGACGACGGCGTTCCATGCATGTTCGCCACCCTGGGTATTCGCCGCGAATGCCACGGCATATCGCACGTCGGGCAACCGGCAGAGCACATCTTCGATATGCACGGGACCGATGATGCGCTGATCGATTTGCGCGACGTCGGATGAACGGCCCATCACATGAAGATAACCTGCATCGTCGATCAAGCCGATATCACCCGTGAGGCACCAGCCGTCCTTGAACTTCTGCGCGCTCTCGACGGCCTGATTCCGGTATCCCCGCGCCACGGCAGCCGACCGGACTTCGATGCTGCCAGCGCGCCCGTTGGCCGCGAGCGTGCCGTCGGCGCAGCGCAGGCGCACGTCGACGCCGGGCCGGATGCGCCCGGCGCTGTCCAGACGCGCTGGATTCGTCGCGTAGTCGGGTGGCGGCAGCACGCTGACGAGTCCCGCTTCGCTTGCGCCATACATATGCGCGAGCACCGGGCCGAGACGCCGGGCCGCGCGTTGCCGCAGGGCCGCGGGCGCCGAGCCGCCGACATGCGCAATACAGCGTAGCGACGACAGATCGCGACGGCCGACGTCCGGGTGATCCATCATCGCGAAGAGTTGAGGCTCGACGAGAAATACATCCGTGATGCGTTCAGACTCGATCGCTGCAAGCGTCGCCCGCGCGCTGTACTCCCGTTCGAGCACGACACTGCCGCCGCCGATCAACGTCGTGTCGACCAGCACTTGCGACAGGTACGCGAGCGGTCCATTGATCAGTTGACGCCGCTTGCCGTTGCGCGCCGACATCACCATCGCGGAATAGGCGGCGAACGAGCGGCGGCTCGCTTTCGGCACGCCCGTGGTGCCGCCAGATGAGACGATCACCCCAAGCTCGTGCGGCACGGCCCGGCTTTCTAGCGGTTGGTCCGACTGCACGCTGGCGAACCTGTCGAGATGCACCCATGGACTCTCGTAGCCGACAGAAACGATGCGCTGATCGACGGCGTCGCGGACCAGATGAGCGGTCTCCGGAAACACGACGAGCAGCGTCGGCCTGATTCGCGCCAGCAAGATCGCGCGGCTTTCGGCACGCGCCAGCGCAGGCAGGAACATGGTGGCCGCGCCGAGCAGGTTCGCCGCATAGCGGACGGCGAGCGCATCGGGGCGATTCGGCGCATGGAGCGCGACCACCGCGCCACGGCCTATGCCGAGTGCGCCGAGCGCTCGCGCGTAGCGGTAAATCGCGCTGCGCAACTCGCCTCTCGTGACGTCTTTTCCCTGATAGCGGATGACGGGTTCATAGGCACGCGTTTTCAGCTCGCTCAGTAGTGCATCGACATACGGGCGATAGATCGTTTCTGCATGGGCTTCCATGTGGTTCTCCTCAGATGACGTCCCGAATGCGGGCTCTGTTGAGAACATCTTGCCGTTGCAGAATGAGACGGGAATTAGAGAACGGGAAAGATGAATGCGACCCGGGCGGCAGCGCACAGCCGCATAACGTCGGGCGTTAGTCGAGGATCGGATGCGACGTGCCGGGAATCGGCCATCCCCGGTTGTCGGTCGGCACGAGCTGGGTCTGAAACGCGACGAATAGCGCCTCGAAGCGCCCGTCCACTTCGACCATCACCGCGCCGTCCTGAAACGCGCCGTTCTCCGACGAGTGATCCCTCACGCGGCTGCCCGGCTGCGGCTTCGGATTGCCCTGATTCATATGCGTTTCGTGCAAGCCGTCGTGCCCGGGCTCGAACAGGAAGCCGAAGCCGTACACGTTGACGTTCTTCGCCGGCTTCCAGCCGCGCCGCATGTCGTTGCCGCTCTTGCCCGGATACAGATAATCGACGGGCGCCGCCGACATATCCAGTTGCAGCATGTCGTTGACGAGCGCGTTGATGTCGTTGTGCGCGTTCGCGGTATCGAGCGTGATGGGCCGCATGGCCGACAGATCGACCAGACGCGGATCATGCACGTAGTCGAGCTTCGGAAACCCGGTCTGAGTCAGGCCGGGCGGCAGCTTGGAGAGATCGGCCGCCATCGGGTGATCGAAGTACTGGCGCCACGAATACAGCACGTGATAGCCGGCGGGTCCCGTCAGCGAACTGTCCGATTTCACATTCGTGACGATCCGGAACTGGCCGCCCGCCGGATCGTCGACCACGATCACGTAGTGCGGATCGCCCTTGTAGCCGTCGAGAAAAGGCACGCCGAGCTTCAGCGTGCCTTTGAACACGACATAGACGTTCTGTTGTGGCATATCGCGCTCCGTCGCAGGCCCAGCGGCGATTGCAGCGATCGCCTTACAGCAGCGCGATCACCCGCACATCGCCCTGCTCCGCCGACGCCACGACCTTGCCCGCCACGCGCCGGAACGTGATCGACACCGACGCGTCGCCGACACGCAGGTCGCCGATCTCGATCCAGTCGATGCCCTCGGGCAGCATCGGCTGTTCGATCAGCACTTCGCGTTTTTGCGCATCGATGGTCATGCCCAGACACGCTTCGAGCATCATGAACGGCGAGCCGGCCGCCCACGCCTGCGGCAGACACGCGACGGGGTACGCCGTGGGCGGTTCACCGCGACGGCGCGGAAAGCCGCAGAACAGCTCGGGCAGACGCATGTCGAAGTTGACGGCCGCCTGGAAGAGCGCCTGCAGCAGACGCACGGCCGCCGCCTTCGCGCCGTAGCGCGCGAGCCCGCGCGCGCAGAGGGCGTTGTCATGCGGCCATACCGAGCCGTTGTGATACGCCATAGGATTGAAGCGCGGCTGGCCCGCCGCCAGCGTGCGTACGCCCCAGCCCGTGTGGAAGAGCGTCGATTCGAGCGCGCGTGCGACGGCAACGCCGCGTTCGCGCGAAGGCAGCCCGAACGCGAGCAGGTGGCCCGCGTTCGATGCGAGCACGCGGCACAGGTCGCCCTTGCCGTCGAGCGCGATGCCGTAAAAGTTCGAATCGTCCATCCAGTACTTGTCTTCCACGCACGCGCGGATCGCCGTGGCGCGCTCCGTGTAGCGGACGGCGTCGTCGGACAGGCCGCGCAGCATCGAGAACTGCGCCATCGTGTCGAAGGCGGCGCTCGCGTAGGCCTGCACCTCGACGAGCGCGATCGGCCCTTCGGGGAAGCGTCCGTCCGCGTGAAAAACGGAATCGTGACTGTCCTTCCAGCCCTGATTCGCCAGACCGCCGTCGGATGCGCGCTGATAATCGAGCAGCCCGTAGATATTGCGGTCGCAGACGCCCGCTACCCACTTCGCCGCGCGTTCGAGCGCGGGCCACAGTTCGTCGACGAGTTGCGTGTCGCCCGTGCGCGCCACGTAGGCGCCCGCGAGCACGATGAAGAGGGGTGTCGTATCGACCCCGCCGTAGTACAACGCGAACGGCACCTCGCCCGTCGCCGCCATTTCGCTGCGGCGCATTTCGTGCATGATCTTGCCGACGGCGGCATCGCGGAACGCGGAATCTTCCGTCGCCTGATGCTCGGCAAGAAAGCGCAGCACGCCGCGCGCGAGGCCGGGTTGGAGCCACAACATCTGCAGCGACGTGATGACCGCGTCGCGCCCGAACGGCGTCGAGAACCAAGGAATGCCGGCATACGGATACGGCCCGCTGGCGAGATCCGTCGTGAGCAGGTTCAGGTCGGCCTGCGAGCGGTCGATCCACGCATTGAACAATGGGTTGCTCGAACGCACGCGCGCCGACGCGCGGCGCCGTTCGCGCATCACGAGGTGGGCATCGACGAGTGCCGCGCGCACGGCCGTGCGGCCCACTCGCGGCCGGGCCGCGTCGACCTGTGAGACGTGCAGCTCGGTGACGGTATGGGTTGATTGCGGCACGTCGATGTCGGGCGCGCCCTTGTGCGCCGCGACCTGCACGGCCACTGACAGATAGATCGACACGCACGCCTGGGCGGGGAGATTCACCGAATAATCGGCGCGGTCGGCGAGCAGCTTGTCGGGCATCGGCGAGAAAGCGACGCGCACGTGGCGCGTCACGTCGTCGAGTCCGATATAGCCGAGCAGCACTTCGTTCTTGTGCACGCGCGGCGTTTCGACCTTGCCCTGATTCGCGCGCTTCAGGCCGCGCACTTCGAACATGTCGCGGAAGTCGCTGGCAAACGAGATGGACAGCGGCACGACGGCGTCTGTCGTGCCGTAGTTGGTGAGTTCGATCGCTTCGTTCATGACCGTGCCCGACAGCACACGCACGCGCTCGACGTGAATCACGCCTTCCGGCGTGCTGTTGCCGCCGAGCGGCGGCAGCGGACGGTTGGTCAGATGCGCGGTGAATGACGTGTTGTCGCTGCTGACGCTGCCCGAGAGCAGCGAAGGCGCGCGTCCGCCGAAGGTGAGGCGCAGTTGCGACAGTACGCGGGTGTCATTGACGAACAGGCCGTCGTCGTGGCCCGTGACGTCGCCTAGGGGATCGTTGACGATAAACGTGCCGCCCGACTTCAGCACGTGCTGGGTTGCGCTCGCGACGTTCAGGTTTTCAGGCGCGATGAACACGCCGTCGGTCTCGTCGCCGCGATAGTCCACGCCGCCCTGATGGGACAACCCGCCGAGTGCTTCTGGATCCTGCATCAGCTTGCTCCTGTGCTAGTGGCTTCGTTTCGGTGATTGTAGAAGGTTCGTGGGATTACGACAGAGGATAGTGCCGCAGGTGCCACGATTCTTCACGATTTTTTCATCAAGATGGGGGCGAGGCGTGCTTGGCACGGGTCGTGCGGTCAGGTTTCTGAATGCTTCAGCTTCCTGGTGGGGGGCGGGATTGTTTCGCTAGCGGCGACTTTATTTTCGCGTTAATTGCTTCGCTATCCTGTTGAACTGGGACACGCTGGGGGCGTGTAGTAGTTCATTGTGGCGTTGGTCTTTTGTGCTTGCAGCCGCGTGATTTCTTTGTGCCTCTTCGTGCTTCTTTGTTCGGTGTTTTGACCGTTGTGCTGGCATCCGCGTTACGTTAGCTTGCTTCATGCGTCGCCCCTGTGCGGGGCGGCACCTACTTTTCTTTGCCGCCGCAAAGAAA